>QHZV01000435.1 GCA_003224785.1 Acidobacteriota bacterium | reverse complement strand
ATTCTGCAGGATATAGACAAGCTCATTTTGCCTGGCGTGACGCATTGGCAATCGCCGAACTTTTTTGCCTTCTTTCCCAGCAATGCGTCCGGGCCCGGAATTCTGGGCGATCTGCTGTCGTCGGGTCTCGGTGTGCAGGGAATGCTGTGGGCAACAAGCCCTGCGTGCACGGAGTTAGAAACTCTTGTTCTTGATTGGTTGGTGCCGGCCTTGGGGCTTCCGAAAAAATTCCTTTCGACCGGCACTGGCGGGGGCGTAATCCAGGACACCGCTTCAAGTGCCACGCTTTGTGCGATTCTCGCGGCACGCGAAGCCGCAACAAATTTTACTTCCAACCGCGAAGGATGCGCCGGAAAGTTGATCGCCTACACTTCGGCGCAGGCACATTCATCCGTTGAGAAGGCGATGCAGATTGCCGGACTGGGACGATCCAATCTCCGCTTAATCGAGACGGATGAGAACTTCGCCATGAACCCAGCCCTGCTTGCGCAGGCGATTAAGAACGACATTGCATCCGGACTGAAGCCTTTTTTTGTCTGCGCAACTTCGGGGACGACTTCTTCTAACGCAGTGGATCCGTTGCCTGAGATTGGCCCGATCTGCCATACCTTTGGCGTTTGGCTGCACGTCGATTCGGCAATGTCCGGCACGGCCGCGCTTTGTCCCGAGTTCCGGCATATTAATGATGGGCTTGAATACGCGGACAGCTACTGCTTCAATCCGCATAAATGGATGTTCACGAACTTTGATTGTGATTGCTTCTATGTCGCCGACCGCAAGACGCTGATCCAAGCGCTGAGCGTGCTTCCGGAATACTTACGCAATAAAGCCACAGAGTCGGGCGCTGTCATTGATTACCGTGACTGGCAAATCCCCCTGGGCAGGCGTTTCCGTTCCCTGAAATTGTGGTTTGTGCTTCGTCATTATGGAATCGAGGGTCTGCAGTTTCACGTCCGCGAGCATGTTCGGCTGGCGCAGGAATTCGCAAAGTGGGTTTCAGAAGACGACCGCTTCGAGCTGGCGGCGCGTGTGCCATTGAATCTAGTGTGCTTTCGTTTGAAATTTGGTGATGAGGCTAACCAGCAGTTGATGGATGCTTTGAATCAGAGTGGAGATTTATATCTCACGCACACGAAACTCGGGGGCAAATTGACATTGCGGGTCTGCATCGGCCAAACCAACACTCAGGAGCGCCATGTAGAAAGAGCCTGGAAGCGCATTCAGGAAGAAGCCTCCAGGCTCGAGAAGTAGATCGGTTAGTGAGTAAGTTCAGCGGTGCCGATGGATTGACCGCTAACCACTAGTTCAACCCGCCGGTTTTGCTGCCGGCCTTCAAGACTCTCATTTGAAGCGACGGGATTCGCTTCTCCAAATCCATGAATTGAAATTGAAGAAGCGGAGACGCCTTGCTGCGTCAAATAGGACTGCACAGAAGCTGCCGGTACTATCGGTATAACCGTTCACTTCGATGTGCATGTCCGGATACGCGATCAAGACTCCCGCCACTTTCGCGAGCCGCTCACGCGCAGTGGGCTTCAGGTTGGCGCTGCCGGTATCGAACAGCACATCAGGCATGCTCACGATGAGGCCGCGAGCGCTGTCTCTGGTGGCGAGAATCTGATTAAGTTGCGCCAGCAATTTCTGGCGTAGTTCGGATTGTTGACTCTCGGCACTCTGCGCTCTCTGGTTTGCTTCCTGCGCCTGCCGTCGAGCTTCATCCGCCTGTTGCGCCATTTGCTGGTTCTGTTGTTCAGCAGCGGTGCGCTGCTGGGCCTCGGCTTGGGCTTGTTGCTGAGCCTGATCCGCCTGCTGCTGAGCTTGTTGGGCTTGCTGCTGCGCGTCCGCGGCTTGCTGTTGAGCTTGCTGGGCCTGCTGGGCGGCTGCCTGTTGCTGTTCTTCTATTTGTCTGCGACGGTCTGCCTCGACTTGCGCCTGTTGCTGGGCTTGTTGAGCTTGCTGCTGCGCCTGATCACTTTGCTGTTGAGCGGCCGCCCTTTGCTGCGCTTCGGCATCGGCGCGCTCTTGAGCGCGACGCGCCTCATCCTGAGACTTTTTCCTGCCGCTCACGATCAATACGCGCCTGTTCCTCGCCGCGAACCGAAGTTACTCGGGCTTCCTCGGCGGTTTGAACGGCTTCGCGAGCAACGGTGCCAATGGACTTTTTATTCTGATTGCCACGGTAGTCGTCTTCAGCCTCATTGAGAAGCAGTTCGGCGTGTTTCAGAATCTCTGGCGCGTACTGCGCCGCTTGCGCATCCCGCGCAATCCGCACCGCGTTGCGAGCTTCCAGGAGGTCTAGCGGCACATGTTGGTCGTTGTCTCTATACACATCTTCTTTAACTGGGGTCACTTGAGAGACGTAAATTGAACGCGGGAAAACCTGATACCGCACAGTGACGGACTCTGGGCGGCCTTCAGTTGTGGGGCGCAACGAATTTTCCGCGACCACCAACTCGCTTGGTTGTGAGACCGCAAAGTCGGGCTCGCATGTAATCACCAATGCAAAAGACTGCAGATTGGTTGTGGTGTGCAGAGAAGCCTTTTTGTCCTTCACTATGAGTTCCCCTACATTCTTGGCCTGTCCCTCGGGACTCACCGTCCAAAGAACGTACGTGAGATACGCGACATCAATATTTTGTGCCGGCCGCAGGTTTTCAACGTCCACGTGAATGTCGGTCAATCCAGACTTGTTGATGACCTTGGCCTCGCCAGTAAGCTCCGGCACCAGGTCTGTGCCT
Organism: Acidobacteriota bacterium; assembly: GCA_003224785.1. Classification (GTDB taxonomy): domain Bacteria; phylum Acidobacteriota; class Terriglobia; order Terriglobales; family Acidobacteriaceae; genus Gp1-AA145. Next base: position 2,529 of record QHZV01000435.1, on the reverse strand, counting down.
TTCATATCGAGGTGAGTGGTTTCACCGCGGCGGTAATTTACTGCCATGGTGGTCCGAGCAATTTCGTGAATTCCAGAACTACTAACGCCGCCGTTGGTGGGACTGGTATGGTGTTGATCTTGCGCGTGGAGAACGATGGGAAGAAAGGAAGTGAAGCATAGAACACAGGAGATAAACGTTGTTCTCACGGCACACCTCTCAAAAACTGAGTTTTCATCTTTCTCGGGTTTAGGTTAAATTGGTTCACTACTCAGAAGCGATACGGGACATACCCTAACTCGCTGCTGAAATGACTTCATGATCTGCTAAGCCGGTTTCTGCTGTTGCGAGCAGACGGAACAAACCTCTTGAACTAGGAGCGCTCTCCTGTGAAAAAACTTCAAATTGTTTTCATGTTCGCGCTAATTGTCGCGGTTTCGATTCAAAGTAGTGCGCAAGCGACTAGTCCGGCTTCTTCGCAGTCCGTCGCTCCCGACTTATCGAAAGCGCCATTTCGCAACCCTGCGCTGCCGATTGAACAAAGAGTGAACGACTTGGTTTCGCGCATGACGCTGGAAGAGAAAGTTTCACAGATGGTGCACACCGCGGCGGCTATTCCCCGGCTTGGGATTCCTGAATACAACTGGTGGAGCGAAGGACTGCACGGCGCAGCGCGCGAGGGTTATGCAACCGTGTTTCCACAGGCGATTGGTCTAGCTGCGACATTCGATCCCGATCTGTTGCACAAAGAATTACGATCGCGTAAACGAGAAAGGTTATAGCGATTGGTTTCATGGGCTGACCGTGTGGTCGCCGAACATCAACATTTTTCGTGATCCGCGCTGGGGACGCGGGCAGGAAACTTACGGCGAAGATCCTTTTTTGACGGCGCAAATGGGTGTTGCTTACGTCACCGGACTGCAGGGCAATGACCCAAAATACTTAAAAGCCTTAGCCACACCAAAACATTTTGCGGTCCACAGTGGGCCGGAACCGACGCGGCACAGCGTTGATATCAAAGTCTCAGAGCACGATTTGGAAGACACGTATTTGCCGGCCTTCCGGGCGACTGCGATGGCTGGGGCAGGATCGGTGATGTGCGCCTACAACGCGGTGGATGGCAAGCCCGCGTGCGCGCAGCCGATGCTTCTGGAAGAGCACCTGCGAAAAGACTGGCACTTTAATGGCTACGTGGTTTCTGATTGCGGCGCTGCGAGCGACATTTCTCGCAATCACCATTACACAACCACCATGGAGCAGGGAATGGCCGCCGCAGTGAAGTCGGGTATGGACATAATTTGCGCCTGGCCAGCAGAACAAATTGCAACCGAACGCGATGCAGTGCTCAAAGCTGCCCAGAAAGGATTGCTGCCGAAAGAAGACATTGATCGCGCTGTCAAACGTTTATTTACTGCGCGAATAAAGTTAGGGATGTTCGATCCGCCGGAATCACTTCCATATTCAAACATCACGAGTGCAGACAATGACAACGAACCGCACCGTCAATTGGCCTTGCAGGCGGCGCGCGAGACGATGGTGTTGCTGAAAAACTCTGACAATCTGCTGCCGCTTGGCAAGAAGTACAAGACCATCGCGGTGGTGGGCCCGAACGCCGACAGCGTTGATCCTCTATTGGGGAATTACAACGGCACGCCATCCCATCCGGTGACAGTTCTCGCGGGACTGCGTCAGCGGTTCGGAGATGCCAATGTGGTCTATGCGCAAGGATCATCGCTGACCGGATTACCGGTTGAGGCCATCCCTGGCGATGTACTGAAAAACAATTCCGGCCAGCCCGGGCTCACCGCCGAATATTTCAAAGGGGCGAGACCGGCTGCGGAACAGCACGAAAGCCCGGTGATGGCGCGTACGGATCCCAACATTGATTTCAACTGGGGACACGGCGCTTCACCAGAATTGAAGGAAGACTTCTCGGTGAGATGGACGGGCACGTTAACCCCGTCGCTGACGGGAGATTATTTAATCGGTTTCAACGGGACCGATGCATTTCATTTTTGGTTGGATAACCAACTGATCGGAGAATCCGGGCCGAGCGATACCAGCAAGACACGGTTGAAAACTCTTCATCTCGAAGCTGGTCACGCGTACTCCGTCAAAATCGAGTGCTCGCAACCAGGAACCAGTGGTTTGGTCAAATTGGTTTGGCATTTGCCCGGAGAAAAAAGAGACTACGCGGATGCGGTGGAAAAGGCAGACGTCATTGTTGCCGTAATCGGACTTGCCGGCGAACTCGAAGGCGAAGAGATGCCGATCACGATTGAAGGCTTCGCTGGCGGCGACCGCACCAGCGTTGAACTTCCGCGCGCACAAGAGCGGTTGCTCGAAAGCCTGGTTGCGAGCGGCAAGCCAGTGGTCGTCGTATTGATGAACGGAAGCGCACTGGGAATTAACTGGGCTGATCAGCATGCGGGAGCGATTCTTGAGGCCTGGTATCCCGGCGAGGAAGGTGGGACTGCAGTTGCCGAAGCATTGGCGGGAGACTTTTCACCAGCAGGACGGCTTCCGCTTACGTTCTATAAGTCAGTGGAC
>QHZV01000434.1 GCA_003224785.1 Acidobacteriota bacterium | reverse complement strand
AAAAGGTCCAGGCGCAGGAAAAGAAAAAGCCAGGCACTATTTCAAAGGCCTTCTCGACTCACCCGCAGAGCCAGGACCGGATCGAGGCATCGCAGAAGGAAATTGCAACGATTCTTCCCGCCAAAGCTGAATATGTGGTGACCGGCTCGGAGTTCGACGAGGTGAAAGCCAGGCTTGCGCAGATTGAGAACAAACGCAAACTCAACGACGATAAGGACGGCAAGAAGCCGACCTTGCGCCGAACATCTTCAACCGACAAGAATGGCAGCGACGACAAGACTACGGACGATGGACGTCCGACCCTGAAGCGCCGCCCAGACGATAACTAGCAGTTTCGCTCCTCCTCAGAGCAGGCGGCGGGCTGAAAAGTCCGCCGTTCTTTTTGCCATCAACGTCAGCTATCATCCCGCGCGGAGTCGAGGGACCTGCTGTTCAACGCATCATTGAGTAGCTTGCGGCAAAACCGGCTCCCTTCACGCGCCCGATGATTCGCAAGGCGATCATCTGACTCGTTCGGGACAGTTTCTGGGAGAGTTAGAAAATAATGGTTCAACAAAAATGGCAGGACTATGTCCTGCCATTGGATCTGTCCACGAGATTATGCGGCTTCTTTAGTTGCGAGCGGCGCGGCTACCGTGCGGCCTGCGCTGCGAGAGACGATCTTCATCTGCTTCCAATCGTAGGGAAACTCTTCGCCGCAATCGAGGCACACGACATAAGTTCCGGTGGGGAACGCAGCCGGGCTGCGACGTCCTTTTTTCACCGTTATCGGAAAGCTGTAATGTCCATGCCAGCAACCAAACAGAGAACTCAGTAACCTGGAGAACATCTTTCTACCTCCCAGAACCGCCTACCTGAGGCCGCCTACATGAATCTCGGCATCATCTACTTAGATTCCATTTTTGCCCAAAGGGTTCGATACAGTGATGAGCGAGTAATGAGTGAAACGCCGCCAAACGTGTAAGTGACGGGTGTTGAAGATGATAGAAGCTGGATTCGGTAGCGTTGAGCTGCGAGCTTTGAGCGATCAGCGCAGGGAAAAGAGGCGGCATTCCCCGGCGTTAACCACGTCGCAGAGGATTGAGAAAAAAGCCAACGACCAACAGCCAACAACTGTTTTTACGCCGGCCCAGCCTTCTTGCGTGACTGGCACTTCTGAACAATGGCGGACCGCAGGCGCGTCCGAAGATTTTCGGGCAGTTCGTAGAGCTGGGAGTCGCGATAGATTTCAATGGTCTTCTTCGTCGTGTCGCAAACGACGTAGCAGTTGTGGCACCAAGCCAGATGTTCTTCCAGTTCAGCCTTGGTCGGGCTGTCCATCACGCCGTCAAGGTAATCGGTCAGTTCGTGGAGAAACTCAGAGCATTTCACTGGTTGCTATCTCCACTGCTTGGTTTTTGCGCCCCATTCGACTTCTCTCTCTTCTTGAAAAATTTATTCAACCGCTCGCGCAACTGTAATCGTGCTCGCAACAATCTCGACTTCACTGCGGGAATACTTAATTCCAGTGCTTCCGCGGTTTCTTCCGTCGAGAGACCTTCTACATCTCGCAACACGAACACCGTCCGAAATGTTGCAGGCAGACCGTGGATCGTCTTATCCAAAATCTCCCGTAACTCAGCCTGACTGTACTGCTGTTCCGGATTCGGGCTCCAATCCGCAACCTCGCGAGGGACGCTGTCGTCTTCAGTCTTTACATCCTCGTCGAGCGAAACCGTGCGTTCCGGACGACGGCGCCGCAATTTCATCAGCGCTTCGTTGACTGCAATCCTTACTAGCCAGGTATAAAACTTCGATTGCCCCTGAAACTGCGCAAGATTGCTGTACGCCTTAAAGAACGCATCCTGAACTACGTCTTCCGCATCTTCGCGATTCTGCGTAATGTGCTGCGCGATCCGAAAAACGTTGCGGAGAGCCAGTTCATCAAAAACCGGCTCACCTACTTTTGGTTGGATTGCGCCCATTGGACATTCGATGCAGGATTTTTCACAGCTAACGGAAGGGAACCTGGATCGAAACCCTATTTTACCGGGTGCATTAAATTTGCGCCAATCGCGCTCAACGTTGGCGCTCAACACCTACCGGAATTCCAAAATGTGGGGACAACTCCTCCGGGGGGCGCAGCGCTGCCGCGTGGGTGAGGTACTC
>QHZV01000218.1 GCA_003224785.1 Acidobacteriota bacterium | reverse complement strand
GGACCAACTTCAAATAGCAGCCAGCGAAGACGATATTGAGAAGAAACAGGCTGACATTACACTCAGCATGACCGGCGAGTTTACCGCGCGTAATATGCCGAAAGCGGGAGATACGCTCGACTTCGAAGGCACGCCCACCGACTATACGTCAGCGGTTCACGCTGGCTCGGCACCCGCCGCGGGTCAGCCTGCGACCGGGAACGCTTCCGCTGCTCCGGCATCCCCAGATGCGAATGCTCCAGGAACTCCGGGCGCACCTGCGGCCCCAGCTGCTGCGGCTCCAGGAATGCCTGTGCAGGGTACGACACCGGCTCCAGGTGCAGCACCGGCAACTGGCGCTCCACCAGTTCCGTTCATGATGACCATGGAAAAAGGTAAGATGCTGCAGAAAGCAGGTACGCCAAAGAAGCCTGCAGCCCGGCGTCCGGCAGCGCGCAGACCCCAGCACTAACGTACAAACAACTCACAAGAAAGGCAGCCCTGAACCGGCTGCTTTTTTGTTGGTTAAAGGAATCGGTCGCTGCTTAGCGCGCGAGCTTCTTCTCGAACGCCATCGGACGCGCAGCCCGCGGCGGACGCTTGCCGCCGTCACGAAACTGGCGTACATCTATGCGCAATTCGCTCACCGTCCGGCTAAGGGTGTTGCGGTGCATGCCAAGCTGCCTGGCAGCGCGGCACTGATTGCCCTTGTTCTCTTCGAGCACCGTCGCGATGAAGCGCCGTTTGAATTCGCGCACTGCTTCTGAATAAAGAATGTTGCTCTTGTACATCTGCTGTACGAGTGCTTCTAGTTGATCTTTCACAGGATCTCTCTTTTCGTCTGCTGAAAGTCAGCAGGTAAGAATTCGTGAGTTGTTACCGCTACTTCGGCGAATGGGCTGACTGCGCCTGCCGTAAATAATCCAAACCCTTGTAAAACTGCGCCCGCAACTCCGCTGGCGCGATCCAGATTACGGCCCGCCCCACCACCAGAAAATACGGCGCCAGTCCCGAACCTTGCAGCCAACGCGAGGTCGGGGTAAACGCAGTCATGCTTACCAGGACGATTGCGACCAACAAACATCCGCGAACCAGACCTAGAACTCCACCAAGGAACCGGTCAACAACGTTCAGGCCTGCTTCTTTTACGATCCACCGAACGATCTTGCCGAGAACGCCAGCAAGAACCATCACACCAAGAAAGATAGCCAGAAATGCGGCGATCTCGCTCAGCCAATGCGAACTGATGTAGGGCGCGAAATGTTCGGACAGATGACGATACTGCCACGCGGCAATCAGATAGCCGAAAACCAGTCCGGCTATTCCAAACGCCTCCTGAAAAAAACCTGAGCTGGCTGCCTGCACAACCGAAAGCAACAAAACCAGCACAATGATCCAGTCGGCAATGTTCACCCGGTGCCCACCGCGCTTTGCTTATACATCCAGTTCCCGCCCCGTAAGCTGGCGATACGCCTGGACGTATTTTTCGCTGGTTTTGCGGGCCACTTCGGCCGGCAATGCCGGCGCGGGCGGCTGCTTGTTCCAGCGAATCTCTTCCAGATAGTCCCGAACATATTGCTTATCGAACGATTGTTGAGACATGCCTGCTTCGTACTTCTCTGCAGGCCAAAAACGCGATGAATCCGGCGTCAGAACTTCATCCGCAAGAGTGATGCCCGCCGCTGTGCGTCCGAATTCGAACTTGGTGTCGGCAATGATGATGCCCTTTTCGCGAGCATAGTCTGCCGCTTTCTTGTATATGGCGAGACTCAGATCGCGCAGCCTGCGGGCCTCCTCAGGATCTACCAATTGCGACATGTGCTCGAACGAGATGTTCTCATCGTGACCAGTCGTTGCCTTGGTCGCCGGCGTAAAGATCGGCTCTGGAAGCTGTTGTGATTCGCGAAGCCCTGTTGGAAGCTTAATTCCGCACACGCTGCCGCTGGCCTTGTATTCCTTCCAGCCCGAGCCGGAGAGATATCCGCGAACCACGCACTCCACGGGGAACATTTCAGCGCGCTGCACGAGCATGGAGCGCCCGCGGAGTTGGTCGGCATAGGGGCGAACTTCCGCCGGATACCGATTCACATCTGCGGTCACCAGATGATTTGGCACCACCTCTTTCAGGAAGTCGAACCAAAAGAGGGAAATCTGGGTCAGGACCCTCCCCTTATGGGGAATTCCTGTAGCCAGTACGTAGTCGAAAGCGGAAATGCGGTCCGTCGCAATAAAAAGCAGGTGGTCGCTGCCCACCTGATACACATCGCGGACCTTGCCGCTGGCAAAAAGCTTCAAATCGGGGAAGTCAGTCTGTAAGAAGTCAGTCTGTAAGAGGACGGAATCGAGTGTTTGGGTAGTCATGTCGAAAAATTTAGATGTGGAAACCGCCGCGTATTCTAGCTGCTCAGAAAATTTTGTCAACGGGTGAAATCATAGCCGATTTTGAATCGCCGCGTTTTCCACCGCTAAGTAGTTGACAAAGAGACAGCGGCCGGAACTCGGCGTCCAGAGCGGTATTCAGAGTAGCTGGATTGTGGAAAATGTGTATATGCCCCGGTGTCATCCTGAGCGAAGAAGATCATTCGCAACGCGAATGATCTTCGTAGTCGAAGGACCCCATGCCTGCCGGCTGCGGCACACTCACCGCAGGGAATTCTCTAGGGGGACGTTGCGCGCATGATCCGCCTACGCCGTCGCCCCAAACCTCACCGACACCAGCTTCGACACGCCGGGCTCCTGCATGGTCACTCCATAGAGCACCGGCGCGATGCTCATCGTCTTCTTGCTATGCGTGATGAGCACGAACTGCGTCTGCACGCTCATCTCTTTTACGAGTTCGGTGAAACGGCCGATGTTGGCTTCGTCGAGCGGCGCGTCCACTTCGTCGAGGATGCAGAATGGACTCGGCTGGTACTGGAAGATTCCAACCAGAAGAGCCAGGGCGGTCATCGCCTTTTCGCCGCCGGAAAGTAGCAGCACATTTTGCAGGCGTTTTCCCGGAGGCGAGGCGACCACGTCAATTCCGCTCTCGGCAGCATTTTCCGTATCGGTTAAGCGCATGAACGCGCTGCCGCCGCCGAACAGCTTCTGGAATGTGACCTGGAAATTCTCGTTGATCTTCTTGAACGCCTCTTCGAACTTCTGACGCGAGAAAACGTCAATTTCTTTGATTGTCGCCTGCGTGTTCTCGATCGAGTCGAGCAGGTCTTTTCTCTGGGTATCAAGAGACGTCTGGCGCTCGGCGGTCTCTCTATATTCTTCCAGCGCCATCATGTTGACCGGGCCCATGGAGTCGAGCCGCGAGCGCATTTCCTGGCATGCTTGTTCTTCGGTCACAAGTTCGTCGTCGAGAACGCGCGGCAGAGTCGTGTCGCCCATCAATTCGGCGCGCTGGACCCCGAGTTCATTCAAGCAGGTTTGCGCAAGGTGTTCCGCGTCAGACTGCAGCTTGACCGCTGCGGTCGCGAGCTCCGCCTTACGGTCGCGCGAGGCATCGAGCATCTGTCGCGCTTCCCGCAGCAGCGCGTCAATTTCAGCCAGCCGCGCCCGCACCTGTTCCGATTCTGATTGCAGCAGGCTTGCACGAAGTTCGCAAGCATTACGCTCAGCGTCCAGATTCACCAGCTTCTCTGCAATTTCCAGGTTCTCAGTTTCGCGTTGCCCTTTTTCGGTGGCCGCCGATTCAATTTGCGAAATCAGGGAGTCCACACGCGCTTGCATTTCAGAAGCCAAGTGGCCGATTCTCTGCAGAACCGATTCCGCTGACCGGCGCCGCTCTTCAAGAGTTGCAAGCTCCGACTTGCGTTCCGAAACCGCTTGCGTCTTCTGATCGCGTTCGTGCCGCAGAAACGCAAGTTGTTCGTGTGCGGCTGCCGCTTGCTGTTCCAGTTCGGCCCGTGATTGTGTAGCCGCAGCAATCTCCGACTGTCGCATGGCAACGGCTTGTTCTTGTTCCGCACGCTCGGCCGCAAGTCGTGCCAATTCACGTTCGCAAACGTCACTCCTCTCGCGGATGCGCGCCATTTCAGCGTCAATTTGGCGCACAGCGTGACCCGAGGTCATTGCCTGTTTTTCGCAATCGAGTTTTTCGGCTTCCAGGCGTTCGAGCAGGGAAGTGAGACCTTTGATCTCGCGCCCAAGATTGAGCACCTGCGTGTCTTCGTGGCGCAGAGCTTGCTCGATCTCTCCAATCAGCCGCAAGACATCGCGCAACTCGCGCTTCATGGAGAGAGGTCCCTCGGCGCGTTGTTTGCCACCGGTGACGGTCACGTTGTGGAAACACTCCCCGCTCTGCGAGAGGAAAAACGCATCCGGATTCTCCAGCGCCAGGTTCCGGGCGAATTGTGGATCGGGGACGATGTAGCCATCACGTAATTTCGGCAGAATGACTTCCAGTGACTTCCCAAACCCATTCAGCACGCGGATCGTCCGCTTCAGTGGAATGATGGAGTCATTCGGTGGGTCAGGAACGCCATCCGGCACAAGAAAAGAAAAACGCGCCTGCGAATCTTCTGGATGCACAAGAAAGGTCGCGCGTCCGTCCACATCCGAGCGCAGCAGGCGAAGCCCTTCATCCGCCGCATCCCACGACTTCACCACGACGTAATTCAGTTCATCGCGCAAAAAGTCCTCAACCACGGCCTCATATCGCGGCTCGACCTCGAGAAAGTCTGCCAGCACTCCAGCAGGCGCCAATCCGCCGTGCAGCGAGCCGGACTGAAATAGCCGCCGCACCGACTCTGTGGAATAACCATGCTCGGCGATCACGGCTTCGAGCGAGCCTTTCTTCCCCAGAGCCGACGCATATTCGGCGCGCAAGCCGTCGAGATGATTCTTGCTTTCTGTTTCCTGGCCGCGCTTCATCGCTAGTGACTCGCGCGTTTGTGCGATTTCCTGCGTCAACGCTGCGACTTTTTGCGAGACCGATTCAAACTCGATCGCCAATTGGCCGCGTTCTCCTCCGAATGTTGCAGCTTGAGCGCCGGCGGTCGCCATTTCAGTTTCCAGCCGTAGCGCTTCCCGAGCCGCCCCGGCCATGCGCTCTTCGGCTTGCGTGAGTTGATTGCGCAGATTGGAAACTGAAGAAACGGATTCGAGAATCGCCGTCCGCGATCGCTCCTGCTGTTGTTCGAGATCGGCCAAGTCAGTCGTTGTGGCGATAGCCTGTTGTTGGGCGACATCGAATTCTAACTGCGCGGCGGCTACGTCGGCGGCTGCAGAATCGAGCAGCTGACGGTTCGAATTTAATTCCTCTTCCAGTGCAGTCAAGCGCATGCGCGCTTGGTTCACTTCGTTTTCAGCGGCGGAAGCGCGAATCGTAAGATCGTTGCATCGCTCTTCATTGTGGCGACGCTGCGCCTGATTCCGATCAACCTCCAGCTTGATGTCGCCCAACCGTCCGTCGTTTTCGCGGATTTCGGATTCGATCGCATAACCGCGCTGCGTGCGCTCGCCGAGTTCGGCTTCCATTTCGCGCACTGCGTCGGTCTGGCGATGAATCTCTTCTGAAATCGCCTGAATCTGCGCATCCAGTTCCTGGCCTTGCTCGTCGAATTGCGCAAACTTGCTGGCCAGGACAACCCTGAACTTTGCCCGCATTTCATCTCGCAAACGGGCGTAGCGCTCGGCCTTCGATGCCTGACGTTTCAACGAGTTCATCTGGCGCGTGACTTCTTCAAAGATGTCATTCACGCGCGAGAGATTTTGCTTCGCATCTTCGAGACGGGCTTCCGCAAGCCGCTTTTTTGTCTTGAATTTCGTGACGCCCGCGGCTTCCTCGATGATCGCCCTGCGGTCCGTTGGCCGGCTGCTCAGGATTTGTCCGATACGTCCCTGCTCAATCAGTGCGTAGGATTCGGGGCCCAATCCAGTTCCCATGAAAAGTTCTTGAATGTCTCGGAGCCGGCAGAGTTTTCCATTCAGCAGATATTCGCTGTCCCCGGAACGGAACAGCCGCCGCGTGACAACAATTTCACCTGCACGGAAACTCTGGGAAAATTTTCTACGTCGGATTTTTAAGACAACGGCCGATCCTCCCGGTAAAGAGGTAATGGGGGTACGTGCGTCCTCGCCCATACTTGATTGCTCACCCGCAAACATCGGTTCGTCATGTGGAAACGCAACTGCGATGCTGATCAGGTTCGAGCGAGGAACCTCAACTTCGTCCGCAATTCCGGGCTGGTTCTCCTCCGTAATACGTTGCACTTCATCCGCGGCTTTGGCGCGAATCTCAGCCTCGTCCCAGTCCTCGGCAGGCATCTCCTCTTGCAGGTCGAGTTCCGTGGGATCGTTCTTGTCGGCCCCGTCATATGCGCTAGGATCGATTAACGTGAGCGACACTTCGGCCATGCCCGTCGGCTTGCGATCGCGAGTTCCGGCGAAGATGACATCTTCCATACGCGAGCCACGCAAGGTCTTCGCCGATTGCTCGCCGAGCACCCACGAAATGGCG
>QHZV01000433.1 GCA_003224785.1 Acidobacteriota bacterium | reverse complement strand
CGAGGACGCCAGAGGAATTCCATCCAGTTCTCGTGAACTTTACGGCAGCCTTGCTGCCGCTGGCTCTGTTGAGCGACCTACTTGGTCGCATCTTTCGACGCCAGTCTTTTCACCACGCCGCTTGGTGGATGGTGTTGTATGCCGCCGTGATCACTCCACTGACTGCTGCGGCCGGATGGTGGTGGAAAATAACCCTGGGCTCTGATCTCCCAGCCAAGTTAATTACCGTCCACCAATGGTTGGGGACTGCGACCGCGGGACTTTTCGTAATGCTGGCGATTTGGCGCTGGAGGATTCACAAGCGGGACGCATCACCCAGCTTCGCGTATCTCACGTTTATGCTGATCGTGGTTCTCGCTGTCGTGTATCAAGGAAGCTTGGGTGGCAGAATGGTCTTCGGAAAGTGACCCAGACCGGTGAATGAGTTGCGTTGGGACAAGATGAGTCCTGGGGATGTAGTTCTTGCCTTATAACCGCGTGCGCATCCGTTTTGCTGGCTCAGCCCGTGTAAACCTGCCAGAAAACCTCCCGGAATTTTTTCATTTCTTGATCCGTTCCGAGAGTTACCCGGAGCATGTGGTTCAACGGCGGAAAGGGCCGACCTACTGCCACACCACGACGAAGCATTTCTTGTCCGAACGGCCGCACCTCACGCCCGATATCAATCATCAAGAAATTGGCGTGAGGTTCGATGTAACGAATGTTCTTTTGGTGCAACCACTCGCACAGCTCGCCGCTTATTCGCCCGAATTCCGCTCTCCTGGTTGGAACCAAGCTGTCGCGATCGCCGAGCGCGGCCATGGCACCTCTTAACGCTAGAACCGGAATCACATTGTCCATGAATGGTTCCATTGCTCGAAGCAGGTCCGGTCTCGCGCAACCAAACCCAGCGCGAGCACCTGCCATGCCGTAAATTTTCGAAAAAGTACGCGTGACAATCACGTCCTTGTCTTCGCGCACATACTTCAAGGTGCTTTCGACTTCAGACGGCTGGGCAAAGTGAATGTAGGCTTCATCTACCAGCAGCACGGAATGAGGTGGCAGGTTCGCCACGAGCCACTCAATATCGCCTTTAGGAGTGAGCGAGGATGTTGGGTTGTTTGGATTACATAGATAAATGAGTCCTCCACCAGCCTTCACCGCCTCCTCGACCAGCTTTCGAACCGGATACCCCCAACTTTCTGTCAGAGGAACTTGCACCACCTGTCGCCCCAATCTCCGCTCAAGTTCGATCAGGATGTCGTAGGTCGCAGTGGCCGTGATCAGCGGCTTCGACGAGGCGAACGCAGAAACAGCGGCGTCGATGACCTCGGTTGAACCAACACCGAACAGCACTTGCTCAGGCCTCAGTCCCTCACTCTGAGCTATCGCTTCCCTGAACTTTCCGAATTCATCGAAATGGTACCTGGCAGTCGCCGACATGCCGTCCACCATCGCCTTGATCGCAGAAGGGGGTGGTCCCAGCGGATTTTCATTGGAATCAAGCCGAACGACATCGCTTTGGCTTGGAGGAGTGCTCTGCGGCCCGAGGCTAGCGACCGAGGCCTTGCCAGCTAGATGCCCCGCAGCTGCGAAGTAGCCCAAGTCCTGTATGAGGCGGCGTCGCGTAATCATTGGTTTTCGCTGGCTTGAAAAATCGGACGGGGAGAAGTGTACCCTATGGCGCTGCTTCCTGGCGTCGGCCCGGGGATGAGGAACGTCGATGCTGTCTCCGAACTCCCGGAGCTTGTGTCAGCCTTCAGCACTCATGCCCGCGTCGCGTCCGAAAAAGCACTAGCGTCATCAGCCAGTAACATCAATCTCAGAGTGCGCGGCTTGTGCGCCGCTGCTGCGCAGTCGCATCGCCGCGGCTGCATCCATCGCCGCAATTTCGTCCTATTGATTCTTAGCCTGCAGGTCCTGGGTTCGCTGCTGGTTCAAGTTATAACGCAATGGTCGTTGACACGGCCATGGCACCCAGCACTGAGGTGGGGCTCGCGCAATAAGGGTTCGCGGTTCAAACCGAACGTCATATATTTTCATCTCAGACTATCCTGCCTTGATGCGCTCGGATACGTATCCCAACAACTTGGCGAAACGCCTCAATACCCGTGGCGTGCTGTAACCAGCAAGCAAGATAAGCGTTGTCATCAGAATGCCGCCTCCATGCAGGTTGGCAATCTGGCGTCGATTTCGAATGCCTTTCATACCGCTCTGTTCTTAGCGGGCGAGCCGCAACGTGGCAGATCGCCGTTTTCCTTCAAACTTAGATTCGCAGCATGTTCAAGTCGTATGTACGGTTGTGAGCGAGAAAATCAACACACTTTAGAGAAAATCGGTATCGGCAATTCGTGCCAGGATGGGATGCGCGCTGGCATACCCACCCCGCCGATGTATGGATCGTAGGTATTAAAGGTGCCTATCTCGGCAAGGACGACGCCGGCGAGAAGCGCGCAGGGCCAGGCGACTTTCTCCGCGTTTCGGCGGGCATAAACACTGGGGCGGCGGCGATAAGAAGGAAAGCCCACGCGGACCTTTGGCGATCAACTCCAAACGCCAGCAATTCGGGCTAGTGCTTGCCAGTG
>QHZV01000432.1 GCA_003224785.1 Acidobacteriota bacterium | reverse complement strand
ACGACGGCGGACGTGCCGTCGAGAGAACCGAGTCGTGATGCCATGGCGGGGATACTCAGGTTCGAAAGGCCGATCACCGCGTTATTCCAGCTTTGCTCGTCTGATCGCACGCCGTGGAAGGAACGCAACCCGGACTTGTCTTTAATGGTGATCTCCATCGTCTGCGGTGTGATGTCAGCTTCCTTCTCCACCAGTCCAAAAGAACCGTCGTACTTGTAGGAATAGTGAAAAGCATAAGTGGGGCTGTTGATGCGGTCCGCTATGCACATCACATCGAGCTTGGCTCCGTTCGAAGCAGTCCCGCTGTCTCGATCGTTCCTTGCGGCTGAGTTGGAATTGCACGCAAACGCAGCGCTCAAGGCCAGCGCAATCGCGGGAAGACGCCAAGTATTTATCGAAGCTCTCGTTGGTTGCTGCATGTTTTCTCCTCGGATTTACTGTTCGTAGCAACTGGATCCTGTTACTTCTTCACCATCGCTTCCTCGTAATGAGCTTTTCCAGACACACTGCCGTCGTTCGAGTGCAACTCCTCATCCAGCATGATCTGCACCGGACAACCATCTTTGGAGACCCAAACGGTCCCTTTCTCCCAGCCACCGGGACCGAGAACGCTCTTGTAGAGTCCCTGCTCGGATGGGTTCGCGCGCGCGGTGTCGATGGAGTATTTGACTGTGTCGTAGCCGTTCACGCCAGAAGCAGTGCCCTGGTTAACCACAGCCGACGAGCCATGCACAATCGCGAATAGGCTCGCCATTCGCCCGATGGCCAGCAGGTTAGACGAGACTTCCCGCGGGGTTCCATGAAAGCTTTGGGGCTGCGGCAGAGAACTATTTGCGAAGGTGCCGTCAATGTTCTGCGGAGTGACTTCGGCTTCTTCTTGCCATGGATTGTCAGATACATCTTTAAAGCTGTAATGAAATGACTCCGGAGGATTCTGAATGTGATTGATGACGCAGTTCAGGTCGAGATCAGGAGCTGCGCTGTTCGCGACTGTTGAGCGAGTTTGCGTGGTCGTGGATGGCGTGCCCGAATTCTTGCTGGAATTGCAGCCGAATAGCGCGAGTGAAACTCCTAACGCCGATATTACGACCCCGATTGAAACGGACTTCCTGGAACCCTCGGAAAACATAACCTTCTCCCTCGCTTTCGCTTTACTACTCCGCGTCATCCGAAACCTGGAATGTCCAAATCGCGTCGAACATCAGGCCGTCGCCCTGAGCGCGCGCGACGTCACCGCCGGAGAATTTCTTCTCTTTTGAGACTGGACGAAGAACGATGCCGTATTCTCCCGGTGCAAGCTCCGCATTGGCCGCGATCTTGTATTTGCCCGACGCAAGCTTCTGTGGGGTGCTGGCGACGCGCTCCTCGAGAAAATGCGAATACAGAGTTTCACAAGTGCAGGTTCGTAATCCTCGGGATTGATTCCGAGGGTGCGGGAGAAGTCCAGCGTGAAGCTGGGCTTACTGGTTTGCAGAACGTTGCTCGATGCCGGCCCTGGAACGCCCCACACGTAAGTGACCGTTGGGGTGCGGTGCGACATGACGCCGGAGAAGATGCCGCCCGCCTGCTGCATTGCGGAGCCTCCAATACCGGAGTTCATATGAGTCGCGGCACCGTAAGCAGCGGTATTGACGCCCGCCTGCATGGCTTGCGTGACCGCCGAGTCCGCGGCCAGGTTTTTCATGGACGACGGCTTGGTTTTCGTTTCGGCAAGTTGAGTTTTTTCCAGCTTCAATTCTTGCGTCGCACTTCCAGCACTGACCACCACTCGCGGCATCCGTGACTTAGAAGCCGGCATAGCGCTGCCACTTGGGCCCGGATCGGCAGGGGTTGAGGCTGCTGAGGGCATTGATGGCGCGCCCGATTTTTTGGACGCCGCAAGCATGGCATTCAACTCGGTCTCAGTCACGCCCGCGGCATTCAGCCGGATGAGGTCGTTGGTCGAGGTATTGAACTTCCCGGGTCTCGCCTGAATGGCTGAGACGATGACAGACTCCGGCAATTTCTTCTGCACCATCGCGATCACGTCATCGTTGGTGAGCGGCTTCTGCGAGGTGTTATGCGGTGTTTGCCCTCTTCCCTGCATACTTCCCAGAGCCGCAATGGTCAGAGTGAAATAGGCAAAGCTCTTGACGAAGCAATTCATAACTTCTCGCCTCCCAGCAGAAATGCGTCACATACGTTCTCGATGAGAGTTGCTAATTGATGGAAACGACAAGCTGCTTGTCGTCGCCTGTGAAGCGCTTGAGGCCGACGGTTTGTAAGATCTCGTCCAAATTGCCACCTATCGCGCGTATTTTGAGTTGCTGCATGTCCCAGTTGTCGCCGCCAGTTCCACCACCAAACGTATCGGTAAAAGTGAGATCACGGATTTGTTGAGGCGTCATCGGCTTTTTGAGGACCACCCGCGCGCTTTCTGTGTAATTGGGCAGCCAGCGTGCGCCCAAATTTATATTGGGATAGACCTGCGCTTTCGTCCCATCGGATGGAGTCAAAGTGAGATTGATGTTGTCGTTTCGACCACGCAGATCATCACTTCCGGTATGAAAGCTCAGGATGAGCTCTCGTATCATGCCGTCTGCCGGATACTTTGGATTAGCCAGATTTGGGGGAGTTTTGGCATGGTAGTTCTTGTCTATGAAGTACGTCCGCCAGCGTTCGCTGCTTCCGTCTTCGTAGCGGTACAACTGGTGGGCGACATCGGGAACTAGTGTCTTGACCTGCAGTGGGTAGTTCGGATCAACAACTATTATCTTCAGATCGCTTTCAAAGTTCTTTAAGTCTCCCTGATATCTGCCCATGTTGTACCCAATCGCAACCACCTGGTGGTTTCCCGTGCCTCCGTCGCCTTGTAAATCAAGTACTGCTGGAATGCCTTGATCAATGAACGACCGGAGCTCGTGGAGTCGTCCGCCATTTGTCCCTTGCAGACCCCAGTTGAAAAATTCTCCGTTCCTCGCTCCGTTTGGATTGAAGCCAACTTCTGCCCACTTATCGAGATTGCTGGCCAGAGAATCTACCTCCCGGTTGTAGATGTAGCTCTGTAGCGCGGTACGGTTTGCTGGCCGGTAGTCCTGCTTGGGGATAGGCATGTGCGCGAAGTAGTAATCGAGCACGGTGTAAGACATTCCGCCGCAAAGTCCGCCGGTCCGCACGTCGGCGACGGGAACGACATCATTTTGGAAATCATTGCGGAAGTGGAACCCATGTATCTTGGGATTAAAATTCGTCGAGGCCACTCCGGGGAGGCGAATCGGGGCCGGCGCCACCCCCAATCCGGCTGAGGAAGCCCCTGTCGCGGGCGTGGGTAGCGGTTTTGAATTGAGGGCCGATGTTGGGGCTGGATTCCCTTGACTGCGCACAGTCATCTTCGGCGGAAACGGCTGCGGATTCAACTCAACT
>QHZV01000371.1 GCA_003224785.1 Acidobacteriota bacterium | reverse complement strand
CTCAATGCCTGACACTCGCGTTACTTGTCGGCTTGGGAGCGGCTCAGGGGCCATCCAAGGCAGGGCCGGCTGATCGCTAGACGGTAGCAGCCAGTAAAGTGGGGATTGTGGCGAAGAACGCGCGCGCCTATCAGGTAGGCACCGCCTCCTGGTACGGCGAGGACTTCGAAGGCAAACCCACTGCCAGCGGTGAACCCTATAACATGTACGAATTGACGGCGGCGCATCCGAGCCTGCCATTAGGGACCTTCGTTCGGGTCACGAACCTACGCAACCGGCGTGCGGTGGTGGTCCGGATTAACGATCGTGGGCCCGTTGTTGAGGGCCGGATCATAGACCTCTCTTACAGCGCCGCCAAGGTGCTGAACTTCCAGTCACAGGGCATCCAGCGCGTCAGGCTGGATGTGGTTCCGCCCCCAAAGCCCGGGCCAACCATGGCCATGCTTCGGGAGCCTGTGCTGGAGAGATGACCCCGCGGACGGGCCCAGACGCCCGTCCAATTTCCCTAATTTCAACCACGCGAACTTCAGCTTTGCCTTAAACTGATTGTTGATGATCTCTACTCGTGAGCGGCTGATCGTCGCACTCGACGTCTCTTCCTGCGCCGATGCTCTTAAAATTGTTTCCAGCCTCGGCGACTCGGTCCAAACCTACAAAGTCGGAATGCAACTCTATACCGCCAAGGGTCCGAAGATTGTTCGCGACCTGATTTCGGCGGGAAAAAGCGTCTTCCTCGACCTGAAATATCACGACATCCCAAATACTGTTGCTGCAACGGTCCGCGAGGCGGCGCATCTTGGGGTGAGCATGATGACAGTGCATGCCTCCGGCGGCACAAAAATGCTGCGAGCGGCGGCAGAGGCAGCACGAAACTCGAATAGCCCACCCAAAATCCTCGCGGTTACCGTTCTGACCAGCATGGATGAAAATGATTTACACGAGATCGGCGTCTCGGGGCAGCCTGTGGATCAGGTTCTTAAGCTCGCCGGCATAGCGCTCGCCGCCGGATGTGACGGCATTGTGAGCTCGGCGCATGAGGTTAGAAATCTGCGCACAAGCTTCGGCCAGAGTTTTCTCGCGATCACACCCGGCGTGCGTCCAGCCGGCGCCGCGCATGGCGATCAGGCGCGCGTAGTGACACCCGCAGAAGCCATTGCTGCTGGAGCAACTCACATCGTCATGGGAAGGCCGATCACGGCTGCACTCCGTCCCGAAGCCGCAATTCAAAGCGTGCTGCGGGAACTGGAAGGGGCGGAAACAGTCGCAGGATCAAAGACAACGTAACTGCAATATTCGCTGGACTCTGTCTGTCCTTTACAATCAATCCGCATTGAAACTCTCCGCCATCGTAGCTGCATTAGATGTACGTCTCGAAAACGGCTCGGCGGCCACCGAAATCACCGGTGTCGCCGGTATCGAAGCTGCCGGTCCGGGACAGCTCACTTTCGTTTCGAATCCCAAGTACGCAGCTTTGGCGCGCAGCACCAGAGCTTCGGCTGTAATCGTCGCTGAGGACTTTCCTGCTCTTCCGACGGCGACGCTGCGGAGCAAGAATCCATACCTGGATTTTGCGCGCGCGCTTGAATTGTTCTACCAGCCACCACAGTATGCTCCTGGAATTCATCCCACAGCAGCCGTCCATCCTTCTGCCAAGATTGAGGCAGGTACACACGTTGGACCCTATGTCGTTATTCAGGAAAATGTCGAAATCGGCGCGAGAGCGCGACAGCTTTCTGGCGCACTCCCACGCCGTGGTCCGCGAATTCTGCCGGATCGGCAACAACGTCATTCTTCAAAATGGCGTGATCATCGGGGGTGACGGCTTTGGTTTTGCAAAAGACAATGCTGGTCATTGGCACAAGATTGTGCAGTCCGGCCCAACCGTGATCGAAGACGACGTGGAAATTCAGGCCAACGTATGCGTGGACCGCGCGAGCGTAGGCGAAACGCGCATCGCTCGCGGCGCAAAGATTGACAATCTGGTGCAGGTCGGACACGGTTCCAAGGTCGGCGAAGACACGCTGCTCTGCGCCCAGGTTGGTCTCGCGGGATCAACCGATGTGGGGAACAACGTAATTCTTGCTGGCCAGGTTGGCGTTGCCGGACACTGCAAAATAGGCGACGGCGCCATTGCCACTGCGCAGAGCGGGATTCCCAATGACGTTGCTGCAGGCGCGGTGGTCAGTGGCTATCCTGCGATTGACAACAAACTGTGGCTGCGCTGCGTGGCCGTGTTCAATCGCCTGCCAGAGATCGCGAAACTCCTGCGGCGAAAATAAAATGTCATCCTGAGCGGAGTGAGTTCATGACGCAAAGCGGGATGAACTCACGAACTCGAAGGACCCCGTGCCCTTCAAACGCGAGTAGAGACATTCACAGGCATCTTCATCATCGTTCTCAGCTCCGATACTGCGCCGGCAATTCGCTATTAATCGCTACCCTGACCTTCTCCATCAGATCTTCGCGGGTGCCGAATTCTTCCGGCTTAATTGGCTTGTGAAACGTTAACGTCACCAAACCTGGCTTGATCGCGAACCGCCCTTTCGGCATGGCGTAGTGAGTTCCTGAAATCGTGATCGGCACCACCGGCACGCGGCACTCTTCCGCTAAATAAAATGGGCCTTTCTTAAAGGGCAGCAGCTTGCCGTCGTAGGAGCGATGCCCTTCCACGTAGATCGTCATGTGGATACCACGATTGACGACCTCCGCCGCTGCGCGCACGGCTGCGATGCCGGCGTCCCGATCTCCGCGATTCACCGGAACCAACGACGCCAGGCGCATCGCTTTACCAAGAATCGGAGTTTTGAAAAGCTCCTGCTTGGCCATGACCGAGGTGCGCCCGGGAATTCTGGGCAACAGCAGCGGTGGATCAATATTCGAGACGTGGTTCGACATGAAGACGTACGTGCGCGAAGGATCGAGCTGCTCCGCGCCGATCATCTTGACTCTGACTCCGGCGAGCCGAACGCCAGTGCGTGCTCCCCACATACCTATTTTGTAGAGCGGACGAATATCGCCGGTCACAAGAATCCATGGGAAGGTGACAAGCGCCGCAATCGGCAGCAACAACGCCCAGAAACTGAGCATGACGATGGCGCGGATCATTTTGGCGTTGAGTTAGTGTCAAATAGCCAGGCGGCGCGATGCGCCTTCTGCTCCGCAGTGACTTTTGGTAAGTCTGTCACCTGAAAGATTGTCTGCTCGCGGCTGCCGAGCTTCCACTGAAGCTTGCGCTGCGTGCCTGCTCTCATCACCAGAAGCGTCACGGTTTCGCCAGGGGCTAGATTGGCCATTTGCTTTTCAAAATCGCGG
>QHZV01000407.1:1659-2904 GCA_003224785.1 Acidobacteriota bacterium | reverse complement strand
TTATGGAAACGCTGCCGCTCGCCAAGGAACAGTTAATGAATCACGAGTACATTCCGGTTGGGCCTTTGATGCCGCTGAGGGCATTGAATCCAGCAGCGCTGCAGTAATCCTTTGCCAAATCTGTAATGTCAGTTCACAACAAGCCCAGTTCTGCCAACAGCAGCCCTCAGTGGCTGGAATCTCAATAGGAAGATTTTTCATGCAGTCGCAAATCGCCTTTTTCTTGAGCATCGCATTCAGCTTGATCGCTTGGGGCATAGTCGCCGCTCGATATTTCTGGCCGGAACTGCGCGTCCGTCAGCGGACCGAAGCGTTGCGGCCTCTGCTTATATTCCACAGCTTCCGGTTTGTCGGGTTAGCATTTCTGGTGCCGGGGGTTGTGTCGCCTGACCTGCCGTCTTCATTCGCGCATGCCGCGGCCTATGGTGACCTCATTGCGGCGATACTTGCGTTGATGTCGCTGATGTCGCTGCCCAGTGCGGCTGGCATCGCCATCGCATGGATCTTTAATGTGTGGGGAACAGCCGATCTCTTCAACGCTTTCTACCAGGCCAATCACGCCGGGCTCATGCCGGGGCAGTTGGGTGCCACGTACTTCATTCCGACCTTTATTGTGCCGCTGTTGCTGATCACTCACGGACTCGGTTTCCGGATTCTTCTGCAACATCAGAGCGAACCCGTAACAAATAAAATTCGGCAGACTGCCTGAATCATCAACTCAGTTCTGAATCGAGGCATACTGAATCAGAGGAGCGGCCTTGAACATAGTTACTGTCGCGAATGGGTTTAGTATTTGCATAACTTGCATATTCTCAGGAGCCGACATAAGGTGAGGCGGAAAGTGGCGGCGGACACGACATTTGCTGCACGGGTGGACATGCACGGGTGGACAATGGATGGACCATGAACAATCTCAGCCTTGAGCCTTCATCGTCCCAACCTAAAGCGCGTTTGCCTGATGTCGGGATTGCAATTGGTCTCGGGTTGACGAACGAGTGCAACCTGACGTGCTCGTTCTGCTATCGCGATCCGACCCGTGCCGACCGCCTCTCCCTGGATCAAGTGAAAGCCGTGATGGAACGCCTGCCCGTGCATTCAGTAAATCTTGGTACCGGTGAGAACGGCATGCATCCCGCCTTCAAGGCGATACTCGCCTACCTGCACACGAAGCCGGTCAAGCTCACCATCACTTCCAATGGGCACAGCGTTGCTGTTCTGGAGGACGATGAACTGAACGCGTTTCAT
>QHZV01000407.1:885-1625 GCA_003224785.1 Acidobacteriota bacterium | reverse complement strand
CGTTCCGGTGACCGTCATCGCTGTGATGATGAAATCCAACTACTTGCGTCTGGCGGAAGTCGCGAGAGTTGCGAAACAGTTCGACGCTCCCCTGCGAGTGAATGTGTACCAGTCCGTGCGATCTGACACTTACGCGCTGAGCTACGAAGAGTACTGGGAAGGATTCCGTCGGCTTTTTGCCGAGACTGATGTGATCGCGATCGGCGAGCCGCTGGTTCGAGCCATGACTGGACTCCCGCCGCTCCGGACGGGTTGTGGCGTTAGCACCATCCGCGTGACGCCGAGAGCCACGACACAACCTTGTGTTTATTGGCCGGGTGTGGGCGAGCCGCTTTCGAACTTGATCTCTGCAGGAGTAGATGTTCTGAGCTCAACACCATTCGAGCAGGCACGAACACTTCCTCAAGCTTGTGAGCCCTGCGAGTTCCGCGAATCGTGCCACGGCGGATGTGCCGGACGACGACGGTTGCAAGGCGAACTACTACAGCCTGATCATTATTGTCCGATCATTCGCGGCGAGCGCTTAAGGCTCGATATCTGCATGGCAGCTAACCGTGATCTGCCTAAGATGAGCAGCTCATGCACTACGGTCGTGATTGCACGAGGACCTGCATCAGCCCGATAAGTCGTTGCAGTTTACGGGCCTGATAGCTTCCGGGTCTCAATGCGCGCACCATGGTAGCGCCAATGCTTCGCGATAATCATACCTATAGGACGGAGGAGGCAGATGACCGCGCCTA
>QHZV01000407.1:0-828 GCA_003224785.1 Acidobacteriota bacterium | reverse complement strand
GCCAACGCTAATCCCTTTACAAGAAAGTCGACGGGTCGCCAATGAATGGAATTTTCCATCCGGGCACACTGCTCCTCCTAACCATGAACTCAAGATTATTTCGCGTCAACCCACTTGTCCGATCCTGTCAGCTTAACCGCTACATTCGTAATCGCGAGGTGAAAGGGCTTTCCATCGGCGTTGCCGCGGTGCTCGGTTGAGATCAGCACAGGGCCAGCCTTCTTATAGCCTGTCCACGTCGCAGTGACGACGCTCGGTTTCTGAGTCCCGCCACGGTGGTACACAAATTGTTCGACACGATTGTCTTTGCCGACGTAGAGGTCCCACGTGTCTCCGGGCGTGAAACCGCCAGCCTCCGCAGGATATTTCACTGACACTAACCTCGCCGAGCCTGCGCCGATTGGCAGCTTTTTCATTCCTTGATCGGTCACGGTGGCGCTTGTGTCCCAGAAAGCATGGAAGGGGAAGATCGTCCAATATTGATCGTTGATGAAACCCGGCTCGATTTGCGTCTTAACATTCTCGGGCTGGCTGCCGAGCTGATTGCTGTTGTACGTGACCTTCACGGGCTTGCCGTCTTTGTCCTTGC
This sequence comes from Acidobacteriota bacterium, assembly GCA_003224785.1. Lineage (GTDB taxonomy): Bacteria > Acidobacteriota > Terriglobia > Terriglobales > Acidobacteriaceae > Gp1-AA145. The sequence continues at coordinate 239 of QHZV01000407.1, read as the reverse complement.
CCTCGTAGGTGACCTGGCCGGTCTTGGGTTCCCACGTCCAGGTGCGGGAGAGTTTGAATACGCCCGGGATTTCGCCGCTCCAGGTGTAGCGGATCGCCTCAACCTGGCTCCACGAATCAACGCCATACGTTTTAGCAATCTTTTCAGCGACCGGCGAAGGCGTCTGCGCCCAGGAAGTTGAAGCAAGGAGCACTATAGCGAAAGCCAGAAGGGAAATCATCGGAACGCGGCTTGATCTT
>QHZV01000083.1:14012-16259 GCA_003224785.1 Acidobacteriota bacterium | reverse complement strand
GGCCGTCATTCGCGCACTGCCGGCGTCCGAACCAGAGGAAGGCTCGGTCAATCCCCACGCTCCGATGAACTCGCCACTCGCGAGCTTAGGGATGTACTGCTTCCGTTGCCCATCATTCCCCGCCAAAAAAATGTGATTTGAGCAAAGCGAAGTGTGCGCGGCCACAATGATTCCAACCGAGCCGTCCACGCGCGAGAGCTCTTCGATCGCGGTCACGTACTCCACGTATCCCATTCCGGCGCCGCCCAACTCCGCCGGGAACACCACGCCCATCAGCCCGAGCTTCCCGAGTTCCTTGATAGTTGAGAGCGGAAAATCGCCGGCTTCGTCCCACTTGCGGACGTTGGGCGCAATTTCGCGTTCGGCAAATTCACGGACACTTTTTTTCAGTTGCAGTTGTTCTTCGTTCAGCTGGAAGTCCACGGACCTCTCCTGGAAATCAAAATCTTAAACCGCAAAGGACGCCAAGGACGCAGAGAAAAGCCGCAATGAAAAACTCTGGCTTGCGAGCTTGAGCATTCATTACATCACAGGGAGCGCGGCCCCGAAAAAAAGCTGCACACCGACCGGTTGGTTTAGCGATGTCCCAGGAACTGCGGCAGGAGAGCCATAACTGTGAATGTCACGATGACTATGACAATTACCAGAAACACGAGTTTCCTTTGGCGGGCAACGAATGACTTCTGAAATTCAATCGACTCGCGCTGATTTTGCAAAGCGTTCTTGTAATTCTCGACGTGCTGCTTTTGGAGATCGCGAATCTCAGTCAGTAGCGAGATGATTTGATCGTCAGACATTCTTCTCCTCGCGTTTGCCAAAAATCCGTTTCGCCATCCACAGCGGCGCGACAAAAACGTGTACCGGATTGGTGAGAAATGCCGGCTTGTTGCCCTCAATCAAATGACCAAGCCATGCCAAAGCAAACGCGGTTGGAATGAGTAGTAGCGCAACAATCCAATGGAACCAGACCACGATTATCGACGAGAAGCCGACTGGGATTGCGATCAGGTGGAGCGCCCGGTTCACCGGATGATTGTGTGCGCCGTCATAATGCGAATAAACACCCATGCCTGACCTCGCATTCACCGAACTTCCGCCAGGATTATAGCGCGGAACTGGCACTGATGAACCGTTCAAATACTTCGTTGGAGAGGAGTCGCCCCGGGGCCGTGAGCCGGACGACATCGTTTTCGCGAACAAGTAAGCCGGCACCAACCAACTCAGAAATGCTTTCCATATAACTCGCAATCGCACTCTTGCCGAAATTATTTTTGAGTTGCGCCAAGTCTACGCCGCGATTCAAGCGTAATCCCAAAAAGAATACCTCCTCTAATTCAGCGTTCGAGTCGATCACGGATATCGTGGGCGGATTGCCGGCAACATATTTTTCCAGCGCATCCGGGTTCGAGAACCGCACCGCGCCATTGACATTGGTCGAAGCCAGCATCGAGTGCGCATCTACGCCGAACCCTAGATAGGGCTGGCGCGTCCAATACTTCAAGTTGTGCTTCGCCTCGAATCCGCCACGCGCGAAGTTGGAGATTTCATACTGCTGAATGCCGGCCGCATTCAGCCGATCGCAAGCGACTTCGTACATGTCGGCAGTGAGATCGTCATCGGGAACGAAGTGTGCGTGATACTTTTGCCCACCCGCAATCAGTTCGCGGCCAAGCCGCGAGTCTTCATCCACCTCGAGCATGTAAACGCTTGCATGCGGAACTCCCGAGGCGATCAGTTCGTTGAGCGAATATTCCCAACTCTCACGAGTCTGATGCGGCAATCCCGCGATCAAATCCACGTTTATGTTTGAAATTCCCGCATTTCGCAGGCGGGCAATGTCGTCGAGCACGACATCTCGTTTGTGAAGACGCCCTACCGATGCCGCCTCGCGATCTACAAACGACTGCACCCCGAGGCTGACCCGGTTGACTCCACAGCGAACCAATGCCGCGATCACGTCCTGAGAAAGCGTTCCGGGCGCGCATTCGACGGTGATCTCAACATCCGGTCGCAATTCGAAATTTTGCCGAACGTTGACAAAAATGCGTTCCAGCTGTGCTACATCCAAGAGAGTCGGCGTGCCGCCACCGAAGTAAATGGAATCAACTGTGCGCTCGAACCGTCCGCCTAGTTGTTCTGCTGACTGCTCAGCACGCGAGATTTCATCGCAGACGCGATCCACGTAATTTTGAAAAACCGCGCGAGAGAAAACGTCTGACGCAAAATTACAATAAGTGCACTTGGTCC
>QHZV01000083.1:2803-13947 GCA_003224785.1 Acidobacteriota bacterium | reverse complement strand
TCCTGCAGAAAGGCACCGAAATGTACAATCCGAGCGGCATCTGTATGATTATCGCAGCTCAGGCGTCCGGCATTAGGCTTCAGACATCAACAACAAGCCTAAGTTCGAGACCTGAAGCCTGACACCTGAACCCTGGAGCCTGAAACCAGCTTGCCTATGCTTCCACGTGTCGTAATCACAGGAATGGGCGCTGTCAGCCCGAACGGAATCGGCAAGGAAGCCTTTTGCCGTGCGGTGTTGGCGGGAAAGTCCGGCGTAAAACGCATTACGCGCTTCGATTCCTCACACTTGCTCGTACATATTGGCGGCGAGATTCCTGAGTTCGACGAGCTCGCCTGGGTTGACGCGCGTGAACGCAAACACGTTTCGCGTGTTGTGCCTTTGTGTCTGGCGGCCACAACCGAAGCAGTGAATGATTCCGGCCTGGACCTTGCTTCGATGTCGGTTGACCAGAAACGTGAGATTGGAATTATTCTTGGCACCGGCGGCGGCGCTCAGGAATTCTCGGAGCAAATGTATCGGCTCTGGCACAGCGGCAAGGAAAAGCAAGTCAGCATTTTCTGCATTCCAAGCGGGACCATGGGAACGATTCCCAGCGAGATCAGTATGCGCTTCGGCTTCCGCGGATATAGCCACGTCGTCACTGCCGGCTGCACTTCGTCCACTGACGCACTTGGTTACGCTTACCAGCACATTCAGGCAGGCGTGCAGCCGATGTTCGTTGCGGGCGGCGTTGACTCGCCGATTACGGAGGGGATCGTCAAGGGCTACACCATGATTCGTGCGCTCACCCAATCATGGAATGATCAGCCTGAGCGTGCCTCGCGGCCCTTCTCGGCTGATCGCGACGGTTTTGTGCTTGCCGAAGGTTCGTGGATGTTCGTGCTCGAGGAGTACGAACACGCCAAGGCGCGAGGAGCAAAAATCTACGCTGAAATCACTGGCTACGCCTCTACGTGTGAAGCATTTCATCGCGTGCGCATGAGCGATTCCCCGGAAGAACCTGCGCGGGCGATCGCGCTTGCACTTGAGGAATCTCGAATTGCGCCACAGGACATTCAATATGTGAGCCTGCACGGTACTTCCACCGAGATGAACGACCGGGTCGAGTCGCGAGCATTAAAGCTGGCTTTCGGCGATCATGCTTACAAGATCCCTATGTCTGGACTGAAGTCGCAGATCGGCCATGCTCAGGGCGCATGCGGGGCTGCGAGCGTCGCAGCAACATTGATTGCAATGGAACACGGCAAGATTCCCCCGACCATCAACCTGGACCAGCCGGATCCTGAGTGCGATCTCGACTATGTTCCTGACATCGGGCGAGAAGCCAGCATCGAGCATGCGCTGTGCAACTGCGTCGGCTTTGGTTCGAAGAACTCAGCGCTGGTGCTGAAAAAAAGCGCCTAGGATCTCTCCCAGGATCGCGGTCGTGTGGCATATCTGACAGCTCTCATGATTAACTTTGAGTGGTGAGGCTGCTGTTATTCATATTTGTGGCTGCTTCCTTTGCCACGTCTCAGGCTGATTCTCGAAACTATTTGCTCCGAATTTCGCACCACACTTTCGACGATTATTCCTGTGCTCTGCTGCAAACTAACGGCGCATTTCACATGGAATTTCAGCGCGGAGATGACATTCACGTATTTGAAGGCGCTACCAGCCAGGAAGACGTGTTGAGAATTCAGGTCATTTTAGATCGCCCAGAATTGAGGTCGCTATCGCAGCAGCAAATCGAAGAGCCAATCGTTCGCGGACGTACAGAAAAACTTCAGTTAACAATCTACCAGCGCGATCATTGGCAAGACCTTTTTTTTCAAAGTGTCCAAAGTGAGAACCCGGTTGAAGAATCCGTCAACGAATTGGTGCGCTGGTTAGACGAGTTGCATAAATTACCGCATAAGGAATTCTCCGAGGATGAAGGCAAGCAAAACTGTCTTCCTCCCCGAAAGATCGCACTCACGAAACGCAACCCGAATCCTCCTCCGGCGCCCCCAGTTAACCGGAATAATTGGGGGCTTAAGTCGGCCCTGAAAGTTCCTCCCCTCACGCCTGCCGTTCCGACCGGAACTGCCGCTATGACGCCCTTGCTTCGTGTTTATTCAGTCGCTGTGAAGAGCAGCGATGCCCGCCGATACTGCGCCCTGGTAGCCGATACGGGGCGGTATCGCTTTGAAGATAGCCGCCAGAAAACGGGTAAGCCGCTCAAGACCGAGACTTCCGCCGGAATGCTGGATCCTCAAGAAATAGCAGAGTTGCGGATGATCTTGGACAATCCTATGATCGCGAAGATTCGTCATCACGAACCACGCGGGAGCGCCGAGGTTCCTATGATGGGAGACATGATGAACCTAAACATCGCCCGCCCCACAGGCGATCAGAACATCATTCTTTCAAGCAGCTTTGGCCGCCAGTTTGGAAGTTTCTACGGCGGCGATGCGGATGTCACCGTCGCGCGTGACCTGACAAAATTCTTGGAAGCTCACATCGAGAACGACAAGAACGGAACACTGGGTAATTCCGCCCGGAACGACTGCACGGAAATTCCTTGATTACACGATTCTCGCAACCAGATCGTAGTCGTGCGTTTCTGTGATCTGGCAGCGATAGAATTCACCGGGGACTGGATCAACCCCGTCTGGCACATCGGAGATGTAAAGCTTGCCATCGATTTCAGGCGCGTGCATGGCGGTGCGGCCTTCGAGCAGCATGTCAGTTTCTTCGGATGCGCCTTCCAGCAGCACGTAGAATTCCTTCCCCCGGAGCGCCTTCTTCTTGCGCTTGCTGATCCCCTGCTGAATCTTCATCAGGTGCTTGCGACGTCGCTCGATTTCGCGAAATGAGAGTTTGCCATCCAATGCAAAAGCCGTGGCGCCGTCCTGGTCTGAATACGAGAAGCTGCCCATCCAGTCAAATTCGGCGGCCTTCACGAACTCGCAAAGTTCATCGAATTCTTTTTCGGTCTCGCCGGGAAAACCAACAATGAAAGACGTTCGCAGCGTTACACCCGGAATGGTGCTGCGCATCTTCTCAATCGTGCGCAAGAAAATCTCGGCGCTACCACCACGCTTCATACGTTTTAGAGTTCCAGCCGAAGCATGCTGCAGCGGCACATCCACGTAGGAACAAATCTTTTCGTGCTTGGCAATCGTTTCCAGTAGGCGCGTCGTAACCTTGTTCGGATACGCATACAAAAACCGTACCCACCGCAGGTCTTCAATTGCTGCCAGCTTCTCTAGGAGCAACGCCAGCCCATCCTTAAGGCCGAAATCTTCCCCATAGCAGGTAGTATCCTGGCCAATCAGCGTGATCTCACGAACGCCCGACTGTGCCAATCGCTCTGCCTCGGCGACGACCGACTCAAATCGGCGCGACCTGAACTTTCCCCGCAACTGCGGAATGATGCAGAACCCGCACGGATGATCGCAGCCTTCGGCGATCTTAATGTAAGCGGTCGAACGCGGCGTAGCTAGTACGCGCGGCGTCGCCTCGTCATACAAATAATTCGGCAGATCGGCGATCGCCCCATCCCAGGTTTCACGCGAGAAGCGTCCATTCGCCGCGCGAGCATCGCCCTCAGCGCGTGAAGTCAAAATTCGAAAAGGCGAATCGCTGGAGGCCGACGCTTCAATTCCCACTGCGGCCAGAATCTTCTCAAGTTCGCCGGTGCCCACGACAGCATCAACTTCCGGAATGTTTTTGCGAATCTCGTCACGATAGCGCTCCACCAGACACCCTGCGACAACCAATTTCTTCGCCCGTCCAAGCTTGTGTCGCGCCATTTCAAGAATCGCGTTTACCGATTCCTGCTGCGCGCTTTCGATGAACGAGCAGGTATTTACCACAATGACATCAGCATCTTCCGCCCGCGGCACCAAATCGGCGCCCGCCTGCGAGAGCATGCCCATCATCACCTCGCTATCCACAAGGTTCTTAGGGCAGCCCAGGCTTACGAATCCAACTTTTGGAGAAGAGGCTTTGGGCGGATCAGCAACTGCTACAGATGAGGATTTTGACTGCATGCAATCTATCGATTTTATCATCCGACGCTGCGTTGCTTTGCGATCTTGGCGAAACCCCTGCGCCTTGCGGTTAAAGGCTTTTCACCCTTGCCTGGCATGAGAGCCATAAGCCAGACGGCCATTCACCTCCGGCACCTTTAGGCCGCCGGATAGACGAGATAGAGTTTTCGCATGAGCTCCGCCGCCGGAACGGGAAAGAAATACGTCTGCACCCAGTGCGAAATGGCAGAAGATAAGTGCCATTGCGAAAAGTTCTGTTGCTTTTGTCAGAGCCAGCTGGATATCCGACTCTGCCACGATGGTCTCTTCTACTGTCCGCCCTGCCGCGAAGCCTGCGGCTACAAGACCGCGGACGAGTAACGCAAAAAGCTTTGGACCTCAAAGATCGCGTGGCTGGCAGACCTCGCAGAAAAACGGGATTCTTCAGATCACCACCGCCTCTTGATACTCACCGAACACGCCTCTCATCGCATCAGAAATTTCACCAACTGTGGCGTAGGCCTCGACTGCAGTCACGATTCTCGGCATCACATTTTCGCCTGAGTTCGCGGCGTTACGAACCGCGTCGATTGCCTCCTTCCATTTCGTGGTATCACGATTAGCACGCAACGCCCGCAGTCGTTCGATCTGCCTTCGTTCCAGAGACTCGTCAATGCGCTGGATCGGCACCTGTGTTTCGCTCTCCCGAGCAAAGCGGTTGACGCCGACAACTGTGGCCTCTCCCGTCTCAACTGCCTTCTGGTATTCGTAGGCCGCGTTCTGGATTTCCTGCTGCACGAATCCGCGCTCGATTGCTTTCAGCATCCCGCCAAGCGCCGAAATCTTCTCCAGATATTGGGCTGCACTCTTCTCGATTTCATTCGTGAGCGATTCTATGAAATACGAACCGGCAAAGGGATCAATCGTATTCGGAGCACCTGATTCGAAAGCCACTATCTGCTGCGTCCTGAGCGCGATTCGCGCCGCTTGTTCAGTCGGCAATGTCAGCGCCTCGTCAAACGAATTCGTATGCAGCGATTGTGTGCCGCCCAGCACCGCAGCCATGGCCTGTATTGCCGTGCGCACGATGTTGTTCTCCGGCTGTTGAGCGGTGAGGGTGGACCCGGCCGTCTGAGTGTGAAAGCGGAGCATCCACGAGCGCGGATTCTTTGCCCCAAATTTCTCCTTCATAATCCGCGCCCACATGCGCCGTGCTGCACGAAACTTCGCAACCTCTTCCAGAAAGTTGCTGTGGGCGTTAAAGAAAAAGGATATGCGTGGAGCAAATACGTCCACATCGAGACCGGCATCAAGCGCCGCCTGCACGTATGCAATGCCGTTTCCGAGCGTGAATGCGACCTCCTGGACAGCGGTCGCACCCGCCTCGCGCATGTGATATCCGGAAACCGAGATCGTGTTCCACTCGGGCACGTTTGTATTCGCCCAGGCGAACAAATCCGTCACCAGGCGCATCGCGCGATCTATCGGATAAATGTAAGTCCCGCGCGAAATGTATTCCTTCAGAACATCATTCTGCACGGTACCGGAAAGCTTCTTTACATCAGCGTTTTTTTGGCGCGCGACTGCAATGTATAGCGCCAGCAAGATCGGCGCGGTCGCATTGATAGTCATCGAAGTTGAAATCTTCGTCAGATCAATGCCATCAAACAGCCGTTCCATATCTTCGATGGAATCAATCGCCACGCCTACCTTTCCGACCTCAGCAGCAGCCAGAGCGTGATCGGAATCGAGTCCGATTTGAGTTGGCAAATCGAAAGCTACCGAGAGTCCAGTCGTCCCGTGCGCCAGCAAGTACTTGTATCGCTTATTCGATTCCTCGGCGCCACCCATTCCGGCATACTGACGCATAGTCCAGAGCCGGCCACGATACACGGTCGGCTGAACTCCACGCGTGTAAGGCGGGTCGCCGGGATATCCCACCTGCTGGTCGTAATCCCAACCCGCGAGATCGGCTTCGGTGTAGACGTCACGAATAGGAATGTGAGAAGAGGTTTGTGGATCAGCCGACGTATCGCGGACTTTGGCCCGATTTGCCATTTAAAGACTATCTCTTGCCCTTACGGCGCGATCTCCAGAACGAACTCACCCCAAACCAGCCAAATACCAAGCTAAACCCGGCAGCGGCCGCAACTCGCCCGTTGGTTCCCTTCCCGGCATGATAGGCGGAGTACTCGTGAAACAAAGCGACCGCGCCAATGCTCGCAAACACCAGAAAAACAAAGCCCGTGACTTCCAGCCAGAGCTGATGCAGCACCGAACCGAAATGCCCCATAGTCGCCCTGGCGCCGCTCAGCACGGCTCCGTAAGCGCGGCTACGTGTTACCTGCTGGCCCGCAATCCGCGCCGCAACGCCCAGTTTTTGTGCCGTAGAAGTATTTCCCATTGCTCTCGATTTTACCAATCTCCGGGGTTAGAATACCGCTTTAGGGGCAGATGCCATTACCAGGTTCGGCATCTAAGGATTGAGACCGGGGGGTTCGTGGACCAACAACTCAAGCAGCTGATGAAAGAATTGGGCGAGGCAATTAACGAGTCTTTAGCTGACTCAGAGCAGATTGCCGACGTTGTTACCCGAATCAAAGACGGCGGCTACGACATTTTCCTTGTCTTAGAAGCCACCATCGGAGTGAGCCGACCCGGAGAAAAGACCACCGACAAAACCTCCATGGTCACCACGCTCGCCAGCAATCCCGATCTAAAAGTCAGCGAACAAGATCTCAAGTTCCTGAAGTCGCTGCGCATCAAGATCGAAGACGACGCGGCGTAAATACACTAAATATCCCAACGCTGTTGGCATCTTCTGTCGTGGGCTCAGACTAAAAGCTTTTCTCGCCGTCCTCTGCGATCTCTACGGGTTAAATTCTTTGCTTTTGAACTTACGCAGCGTGAACTTCGCCTGGAAGTATGAACACCGGGCGGTGATCAGGCGCACGCCATTCAGGACGAATCAAGTTGTGCTCTAGTTATTCGCTCGCAACTCGTGCACCTTCGTCCCATGGACTCCGCGAAACTGGAGCTGATTTGTTCCGAGCGCGCGACGGCTTGCTGAACGACAGCAGGTCGCCGCCGTTTGCTTCCGGATACTCAGCACAGGTATCGAATTTCTGCTGGTGCGCACACGCCGGAACCGCTGCTGGACATTCGCTAAGGGCGGCATCCAGCCAGGACTGACTCACGCGCAGTCGGCCGCGATCGAGGCCTACGAGGAGGCGGGAGTCCACGGCCGCATTGAGGAAACCGCATTTACTCGGTATACCCTCCGCAAGCAGAAAAAGACTGGCCGTCCAGAAAACTCAGTCCAGGCGCATCTTTGCGAGGTTCTGCGGCTCGGCGAGCCCGAAGAACTCAACCGGAATCCGACATGGTTTTCTTCTCTGAAAGCAAAGCAGCGACTCGCGGAAGGGCGCACTACGGAAAATGCAACTGAACTGGCGCAGGTTATTGACCGAGCCCTCGCACGAATCCGGCGCTTCCCAGCACGAACTCTGGCCGGGAACGATCCTCTCATGAAGGTGAAATTCGAGGCTGCTGAATTCTATGCGCAGAATCCGACGGCAAAAGCGAAGCTGCCCCCTCCCTCTCACTCGAGCGCTCCTCCACGTAGAGGCAAGCTGCTGGAACTCCGTGTGATTCAGCCAGATCGGACGTAACTCGCTATCAGAAATTTAGATCCAACCGGCTGGCATCGTTCGCCGGGAGTCAAGCCTCTAATGTCTGATCATTGCAGAACAGATCATTCATATAAGTGAGGCTCGATCGTTCGAACTCGTGGCCGCTGGAGCGCGGCATACCTTTGATAGCTTCGAGTGCGCAATTCAGGCAATTGCACCTATCTGTGAACATTGCGGTTGCAAGGTGATCGGCCATGGGACAGAGGTCAGCGGCCGCTTCTTCTGTTGCGCGCACTGCGCCAAAGCAGCAACATCAGCCGACGTCAAAGACCGGGCTGCATAGAGCATTACCCGAATCATCCAGTAGCTATCACTGATGCCGCTCCAATTCCGCCGCCGCGGCGTCAATCAGGACGCTCTCGTCTTGCAGAATTGTGCCGACGATGGCAATCTGCTGCTCCGCTTCTTTCCACTTTTTTTGCTCGATGGCTTCTCGCACGCCAGGAATCGTCTTCACTCCGTATCCCGTGTAAAACCCCGGCGCATAGATCATGTGCTTAAACCAGGGACGTCCCGGAAGACCGTCGGCGCTGGCGAGTTTGCGCTCGCTCTGAATGAGCTTCGCATTTAAAGACTGGATCGACGCCTGACCGAGCGTCAGTCCGCCATTTTTCGTCGCCGCCTCTAAAGCCTTTTGGTAATGCTCGGCGCTGCGCGTCAAGCTGTCGGACGCATTGAGCAAGGGCGCGAAGTTCAAGTGTGGCGGCACCTCTTCGAACACAGGAGGCACGTACCGTTTCTTAGGATCGGCATTGGCCACCAGGTCTCCATCCTGCAGTTCCTTATTCTGTTCCGTAATCTCATCCTGTTTCTGCTTCAGTAGCTTCTGTAGTTCGTCACTGTACTTGTGAATCGTGTCGGCAAAGGCTTCGAAATCGTAAGGGAGCACGTCGGCATCGGCGAGCCGCATCACTGCCGTTCCCACAGTTTGCGAAAGCGCGCGCCCGTAATTGAAATCCGTATCGGAGAAGTGGGTGTACCAGTAGAAGTCGTCATAGATGGAGTGATAAATGCCTCCGTCATCTTCTCCGCCATAGCCGAGACTCAGCGATGCGATTCCCAAATGATCAATGAATACCGTGTAATCGGATCCCGACCCCAGTGCGAAGATTCTGGCATCTGCGCGCTGACGAATTTCCTTTCGATCGTCGTCAGATTTGCTCTCCACGATGTCATTGGCGCGAGCTCGTTGCCAGACACTGATCTTCTTTTCCGGATCCTGAATATCTTTGGCGATTCCGTTGATGAATTTTTCCAGCGTGTGCGATCCACCCATCCCCAGGAATCCGCGCCCATTTCCGTCGGTGTTGATGTAAACGGCATCGTGCTCCCGAAGTTCATCGGCGTGTGTCTCGGCCCATTCCGTTGAGCCGAGCAAGCCCGGTTCCTCGCCATCCCACAAGCCGTAGATGATCGTGCGTTTGGGTTTCCAGCCTTGCTTCAGCAATTCAGCCAGACTTCGCGCCTCCTCAAGCTCGGCCACCGCGCCTGCGATCGGATCTTCCGCGCCATTGACCCAGGCATCGTGATGGTTCCCGCGGACAATCCACTCGTCCGGATAACTCGACCCGGGAATTTTGACAATAACGTCATACAGGCGCTTCGTATCCCAATTGGATTTAACTATCAAATGAACCTTCGCTGGCCCCGGCCCCACGTGATACGGCAGCGCCAGCGCTCCACGCCAAGCCTCGGGGGCCATTGAGCCTTTTATTGCGCTAAGCAAAGGTTGCGCGTCGCCATAGGAGATTGGGAGCACCGGAATTTTTGTAATCGTCTTGGCGTCTTTCAGGTCGAGACGCTTTGCGCCCGGCACGGAACCAATGCCCGGTGTGAGAGGATCGCCAGGGTGAACCGGCATATCCATCACGCTTCCCCGCTGCACGCCGTTTTTGTTACGCATGGGGCCTTCGGGAAAGACCTCATCCTTGAAATATCCGTCATCGCGCGGATCGGAGTAGATAATGCAGCCCACGGCGCCATGCTCGGCCGCCACCTTGGGTTTAATCCCGCGCCATGACCCTCCATATCTCGCAATCACAATCGCGCCTTTAACCGAGACGCCAAGTCGGTCCAACTTTTCGTAATCGTCCGGCACCCCATAATTCACATAGACCAGTGGCGCATTGTAGGGAGTTGCTCAGCTTGCTGGTTTGACGTGGGATCTACTGCGACCGAGGGCTCTTGCAGTGCAGCTTTGAATTTTGTGGGCTCAACCAATTCCACAACACGTTCTCTCGGCGTAGGAAAGAGGACATCGAAATTTTCAATGTGGGCGTCGAGTCCCCACTCCTTCATTTTCGCGAGCATCCACTCGGCATTGTCTTTGTCATATGCAGATCCAACATGGTGCGGCTGCGCGGTAAGCCTCTTCATGTAATCGCGTTGATTGTCCGGACTTGGAATGGCGCGGAACTTGCCTTCCCAATCGCGCTCGACCCGCGTGCCCTCCGTGGAATATCCCGTCAGTGGCTGGTCGTTATCCAGGGTTGCAGAACTGGTCAGGCTGCTCAGAAGAGTGAGGACCAGAATAAGATTGCGTCGCATTCGCTCCCTCCGGAGAACTGTGAATTATAGACGTTTGCGGAAGGGTGTTTGGCGGCGGAGCAGAGAACGCGCAACGGAATTTTTGAGTGTGACCGCCTGATTAACAGTACGCGGTTTGTCCAGGATGGATTTTCACGCCGTGTTTGTTTACGGCCACGCTACACACCTATGCGATCCGGGATTTGTGAAGTCTCTCCCACCAGATTTTAGGATCGCTGGGCCGTTCCCGCATGTTTCCCAATTCCTTCTTGATCTGCAACAGTCGTGCGGTCCGCGTTTCGAGGGCCGACTGCTCCAGCGGCGAGTGCTCGCTCTTATTGGAATAATGGGTGTTCATCTTCTGCAAGTCTGCGATTTCTTGACGAAGGCTAGAGAGGTGTTCTGCAAGATAAGTCATCTCTTCGAGCATACGCCCATTTGCTGGCTCTCAGCCGGTCGGGGTTTTCACATTGAGCCGAACCCAGTTATATATGTGCTAACGGCGTTCTCGCCAACACCAGTTGGGCGGTGATGGGGCGGCGTTGTGGGTTTGAAGTATTTAAGATTTAGGCTGGAGGAGGCAGATCGATAAATTCTAGCCGTGGAAAACCGCCAGCCAAAGCGTCACTAGAAGGAACAAGGCCATTGACGCACCAATCGCAACCAAGAGCAACTCACTGAAAACATCCGGTTTCATCAGATCATCACTTCGCATTTCAGGCCTCCTTCTTACCTTAATCATCCCCCGGCGCCGCTCCTGGCGCGATCAGGTAAATTGCTGACTTTCGGGCTGAAGTAACGGCATTAAAGGACGGAGAAAGTGCGGGTTAATGCGGGTGCAGTCTGAGTGATCACGCCCGTTTACAGCAGCCATCCGATTCGTCAGTTCCTGCCCAGGTCAACGCTCTGAGTGTCCAGATGAGTTATC
>QHZV01000083.1:0-2789 GCA_003224785.1 Acidobacteriota bacterium | reverse complement strand
AAATCGCCCACATTCAAGAATTGAATGCACAGTACCGGCTCCGCCACGGGAATGTAACCGAAGCCCAGGTCGCTCACGGCCAAAGGCATGAACGACTAGAAGCAATTCAGCAAGAGCTTGCCCAACTTGCTGCCCTGGGTCGAAAAGTTCTTTCCGTCGAAGAGATGAGAGAAAAGCACCGCTCCCGCTTGCATCCCGTCAAACAGGCTTCATAGGCACTTTATAGTCCGCGTGACTCTTTCTACTCGTGCGCAGCAGCGGCGCTGGTTTGGCGGGCATCCGTTAAGCGGTAGTCCTTATATTCGATGGTCAGAGTGGCGCGCCCTCCCAGCCTGATATAGCTGACCGACTCGTTCTTGACTGGAACCCAGAAGTCCTGCACCTTCCCGTATTCGACATGAATCGTGCTGTTCTTTGTCCAGAACGACGGGTTCTCAGCCGGCTCGGATTCGATTCGAGTCACGGCGAAGTCGGTCCCATCCACCCAGACCCGGCCCCGATAGACGTACTTGCTGCGTGCCTTCGGGTCCACTCGCAATAGATATTGTCCCCCGGTTTTCGCGGGCTCGTAACCGACAAGTACAAAGTTGTAATTATCCCGATTCAGTTCTGTCTTTGCTCGCGTAGCAGGTTGCGCGGCTTCTTTCTCGCTTTCCAATAGTTTCTTGAAGACGTGATTCATGATCAGCTTCGATCCGCTTTGTGAAACTACTGTGAACTCTTTCGAAGATGGCTTGTCATAGGTGGCGCGGACGGTCATTTCGGCTACCCGGTCTGAGGGCAATCCGTGATAAACGAGACGGTACACCCGGGTAGCCTCGGAATGAACCAGCGCCTGCGCCCGCTCCCGATTCCTGCGCACTAGGTTGTCCACCACCTGATCGGTAGAAAGAGGCGCGCTTGCAATCGCCGGGGAGGTCGCTCCGGAATCCGGTGCCATGAATTGCGAAGCTCTGATCAGCGCGGCCAAGGCAATCACCGCCAGCATTATCCGTGCGACGCTCATGTGGGTCAGTTTAAACTCTCGTCGGCAAGTTCATGGCGATTTGATAGTTTCTAACTTTTGAATGTCGTGAGGGTGGCAGGAATGTTATCTCAGGCTTGCTCATCCGTAGGGAGAAACAAAGGAGTATCAATCTGAGGACCAGAGTCTCGTCGCGATTCCGTCGCATCTTCGTTGATTAGCGAAAAGCGGGTACTTTCTGATAACGCCTGATAAAGTAAATCGTCCGATAGCTTACCCGCACAAGTTTAAGCTGGTACCGTAAAACAGCCGGAGGAACTATCCATGCGAAAGACATCGACGACCATAATTTGCGTTACTGTTCTGTTGACGAGCTCGGCTTTGGGGGCCGAAGTGCACGGCAAATCAAGTCAACAAACGGATCAGGACTTCGTAGCCTTGCAGAAGACACTCATCGCTGCACAGGAGCGCGGAGATGCAGAATACGTGAAAAATGCTGTTGCCGAAGGTTTCACCGGAATCGAAAGCAACGGCGATATAACCGAACGTGCGGCGTTTATTCGAGTTGGCCAAGGTGAAAAGCCTGGCCAATCTCCAATTTTGTACGATTTTAAAGTCATCCAACTGGAGGAAGGTTGCGCTGTTGTGATCTACAACGCAGTTTTTCCCGCCAGCCCAAGAGAGCGCTACCAACACATGAGCGACACGTGGGTGAATGAGGACGGCCACTGGAAGCTGAAATTCCAGCAGACCACATTAAATCTTTGGAGTGCGCACGATTGATTCGCACCACCCATCGTAACTGCCCCTTACTTACTCCCCAATTCCAAGTGCCTTCGCAGGGTTCCTGACCGTAAGCGCCTGTTATCAGGAAGTCGCGGGAAGTACCCGGCTTAACTGCTCAATTGCGTGATTAAAATCCGAAGTTCCCCCTTTGCACTGTTCACGAATGAACACTCATATCCGAAAACGAACGTACTTAGGCAATTTTGCGCGCCTGTTTTTCATTGGAATGTTGGATTTGCACGGCGTAGTCGTGGCAACCGATTTGCACGTCGAATAGAGTCAATCGCTGGCGATCCGGATAATGCCTGCTAACAATCAAAGTTCATTCGAGGGGCTTCATGGCGTCATTCATTAGCCAACTCAAGCAGGTTTTCCGGCGGCTTGGCCGCGCACCGCTTTTCGCGATCGTCATTCTGATTACCGTAGCTATCGGCGTTGGCGCCAATACCGTGATCTTCAGCGTTGTGGAAGGTGTGTTGCTCAAACCGCTCCCTTACAAGGATGCGGACCGGCTGATCGGCGTTTGGTACACGGCACCGGCAATCAATATCCCGAAAATCAATATGGCCGAGTATTTGTATTTCATCGACCGCGAACAAAGCAAAACTCTGGAAGACATCGGCGTGTACGATTTTTTGTCCTTTCACATTACTGGCGGCGCGCAGCCGGAGCAGGTGCAGGGGTTGCAGGTTACGGATGGAACACTACCCATTCTCGGTGTTCGTCCTAATATCGGCCGCCTATTCACTCAACGGGATGATTCGCCGAATATGCCGCAGACCGTCATTCTGACTTATGGTTTCTGGCAACGCCATTTTGGCGGCGATGCTTCAGTTGTAGGCCGTCCTCTCAAACTGGATGGTGCTATGCACGAGATCATCGGTGTTCTGCCAGCGAACTTTGAGTTCATGGATCGTTCCGATGTGGACGTTGTTGTGCCGGCGCAAATTGATCGCAGTAAAACCGTGCTTGCTGGTTTCCGTTTCAACGGTCTGGCACGTCTGTAACCGGGAGTTACTTTGCAGCAAGCCACCGCTGA
>QHZV01000082.1 GCA_003224785.1 Acidobacteriota bacterium | reverse complement strand
GTGATGATTTGATCTTCTACTCCGTTCCCTATGACAAGCTGGTTGCAACAGTTTGCCCCGAGGCCAAGCTGCGCAAACTTGTCAAGAACATGATCTATGTCGGAGTCCTGGCCAAGCTGCTCGACATTGAGATGGGCGAAGTAGAAAAGGCTCTTCGCAAGCAGTTTGCAAAGAAGGTAAAAGCAGCGAATTTGAATTTCGCCGCCGCTCAAGCTGGATACGACTATGCCGTTGCGACCCTGACCAAGCAAGATCCGTATCGCATTGAGCGGATGAGCAAGAACCAAGGCAAGATCATCATCGACGGCAACTCGGCTTCGGCGCTGGGCTGTGTTTTTGCCGGATGCACGGTGCTGAGCTGGTATCCGATCACGCCATCATCTTCGCTCGCCGAGAGCATGATCGAGTACCTGAAGCGCTTCCGCATCGGCCCTGACGGGAAAGCGACGTTCGCTGTGGTGCAAGCTGAGGACGAGCTTGCGGCCATAGGAATGGTGATCGGCGCAGGTTGGGCGGGCGCGCGCGCCATGACGACGACCTCCGGTCCTGGCATCTCGTTGATGTCGGAATTCGCGGGGCTTTCTTACTACGCTGAAATTCCAGCCGTCGTATGGGACATCCAACGGGTCGGGCCATCGACGGGCCTGCCCACCCGCACTTCGCAGGCTGACATTCTTTCTACCGCATTCCTGTCGCATGGGGACACCAAGCACATTATGCTCTTCCCTTCTTCGCCGCACGAATGTTTCGAAATCGCGATGGACGCGTTCAATCTTGCAGAGCAGTTTCAAACAATTGTGTTCGTGATGTCGGATCTCGATCTCGGCATGAATAACTGGATGTCGGATCCCTTTCCTTATCCCGAGAAGCCGATTGAACGCGGCAAAGTGCTGGTGAAGGCAGATCTCGACAAGCTAGGCACGTTCAGTCGGTACAAAGACGTTGACGGCGATGGCATTGGCTATCGAACTTTGCCAGGAACGCAGCATCCGGCAGCCGCCTACTTTACTCGCGGCAGCGGTCACAACGCCAATGCGAATTACAGCGAGAAGCCTGAAGATTACGAGAAGAACATGGAACGGCTGCAACGGAAGTTTGATCATGCGCGTTCGATTGTGCCCGCGCCGATTATCGAGACGGCATCGAACGCCGAGATTGGCATTATCGCGTTCGGCAGCTCGCATTGGGCACTGACGGAGTCGCGCGATCAGCTTCGCGATGAGCATAAGCTGGCGACGGATTATTTGCGCATTCGGGCGTATCCGTTTGCAAATGAGATTTCAGATTTCGTGCGGAGTCACAAGCGGGTTTATGTCGTCGAGCAGAACCGCGACGCCCAGATGCTGTCATTGTTGAAGCTCGACCTCGATAATGACCTGGTTCCGAAGCTGCGGAGCGTGGCGAAGCTGGATGGATTGCCGCTCGATGCCCGCTCAGTGACCGACGAAATTGTTGCAATGGAGGTCAAGTAATGGCGACCACACCGGCCGCTCCGAAAACTAACCGCTTGGGCCTGGCGGTACTCGACTATCGCGGCTCGAAGACGACGCTGTGCGCCGGTTGCGGCCACAATGCGATCTCGGAACGTATTATTGATGCGATGTACGAAATGGGCGTGCAGCCGGAGCGAGTTGCGAAGCTCAGCGGGATTGGATGCTCGTCAAAGAGTCCGGCATATTTCATGTCTCGCGCGCACAGCTTTAACTCTGTTCACGGGCGCATGCCGTCCGTTGCTACTGGAGCAGTGCTCGCCAATCGTTCACTGATGGCGCTAGGCGTCAGTGGCGATGGTGATACAGCATCCATTGGTATCGGCCAATTCATCCACCTGATGCGCCGCAATCTTCCGATCATCTACATCATCGAAGATAACGGCGTTTACGGACTCACCAAGGGCCAATTTTCTGCGACGGCAGATCTCGGCTCTACGCTGAAATCCGGAATCGCAAACGAACTTCCTCCGATTGACACCTGTGAATTGGCAATCTCGCTTGGCGCCACCTTTGTTGGGCGATCGTTCTCAGGCGACAAGCGTCAACTGCATTCCATGCTGAAGGCGGCCATCGCTCATAAAGGCACGGTCCTGCTCGATGTGATTTCGCCTTGCGTCACCTTCAACGATCACGAGGGCTCGACGAAATCTTATAAATACGCGAAAGATCACGAAGAGCCGCTGCAGGACATCAATTTCATTCCCTCTTTCGAAAATATCGAGGTCGAGTACGATGCCGGCACCACGGTTGAAGTGACCATGCATGACGGCTCACGGCTACGTCTGCGCAAGCTGGAAGAAGGCTACGATCCCACCAACAAGATTCAGGCCATAACCCGGCTCAACCAAGCTAAAGAAAAGGAAGAGTTGTTGACCGGCGTGCTGTACTTAAACACCAATGCGCCTACATTTCTCGATATGCTCAACACCTCTGACGAGCCGCTGGCAACTCTGCCGGCTTCGGTCGTCAGGCCTGGGCGGGATGTGCTGGAGCAGGTGATGGAAGAGCTCCGGTAGCCGCATTCCGGTTTTAGGTGAGCCCGAAGATGGACACGCCGCAACAGCTAGTCAAACGATCGCTTGCCCGCGCTACGGTGTTCGCCACGCTTGCGGGGCTCAGTTTCAGCATTGACCCTGCGCTGATAATCTTGCTGGTTCCGCCTACACGCTGCCCCTTTGAAGAAAAACCTGCTGATCGTTCTTTTGTTGGCCATTGTGGCCGGTTTTTGCTGGTGGTACTTCCACCTGCGGCTGCTTTCGAACCTGAACCCCGCCTATCGCGAGTACGCCTATGTCAGCAACGGCAAAAGCAACACCATCTCAGTAATTGATTTGCGAACGTTCGAACTCGCGAAGACCATCAAAGTTGGCTCTAGTCCAACCGGAATCGCCGCCAACGGCAAGAAAAACGAAGTTTATGCAGTGAATAGCGGCTCGGCGAACGTGAGCGTCATTGATGCGGAACGGAATGAAGTTGTCGCAACCATCGGTCTT
Source organism: Acidobacteriota bacterium (assembly GCA_003224785.1). Taxonomy (GTDB): domain Bacteria; phylum Acidobacteriota; class Terriglobia; order Terriglobales; family Acidobacteriaceae; genus Gp1-AA145. The sequence goes on along the minus strand of QHZV01000082.1, from coordinate 7,857 downwards.
CACGGTGCCCCGTTTTTCATTGATGTCTCCGCTGACGGAAAGCGTGGATACGTTGCGAACTCAGGCTCGGCCAACGTTTCCGTGCTCGATCTGGACCAGCGCAAGGTAATCGCGACCATCCGCGTGGGAAGTGCTCCTGGCCTGGCAAGAATTTCGCCTGACGGAAACACACTCGTAGTCAGCAATCGCGACAGCGACTCGGTCTCGCTCGTCGATACGCAAGCTCTTTCGGTGCGGGACACGATATCAGTTTGTCATCAACCCGAAGACATTGCCATTCTCCCGGACAGCAGCAAAGCTTTCATTGCTTGCTCCGGATCGGCCCAGGTGGCCTCGATCAATCTTAAGAATCACAAACTTCTGGCCCTGCTTGATGTCGGCAAAACTCCGACCAATTTGGCCTTGAAACCGGATGGCGGCGAGCTGATCGTCTGCAATTTTGATTCGGACACCATTTCGATTATCGAAACAAGCACCGATGAAGTAAGCGGAAGCTACTTGATCGGGACGCATCCTTCGCGCGGAGTGGTTTCAAACGATAACTCGCGTCTCTATGTGAGCAATTTCGGTTCGAATGCAATCGCTGTTTATGACATTGATCTCGGAAAGGTGGTTGCGTCGCTTTCGGTTGGCGCTCAGCCCGACGGTATGGCACTTTCGCCGAGCCAGAATTATTTGCTGGTGCTGGATTCACAATCTGGGGACGTGACCGTAATCCAGAAGCGTAAGCCGCGGAAGTTGGAGCCGGGAGAATACGGGCTGCTGACCATGATCCCTGCCGGAGTGCAGCCGAACAACGTGGTGGTGAAGTCTTTTCTTTCAACCAAAGCGCCGCGCTAAATTCATAAAATAATCAACGCGAATTTGATGCTGATCTCTAGCAAGTCTCGAGTGCTGTGGTCCGAGTGAACACTGGAGTTTCCTTGCCAACTCAGGCTCCCTTTGTGGCCGCAAAAAGTTCCGTCCTATTGCTCATACGCGAATCTATATAACGTTCAGATGCGTACCGCCGGATTCCAGCGGCGCAGGGAGAGCGGAGATGCGCGATAACGAACTGCGTGTCGTGGTTATTGGCGCGGGATTTGGTGGCCTGGAAGCAGCTCGCAAGCTGGCGAAACTGCCGGTTCGCGTCATTTTGATCGACCGCAAGAACCATCACACCTTTCAGCCTCTTCTTTATCAGGTTGCGACTGCCGGAATTTCTCCCGGGGAGATAGCCGCGCCCATCCGTTGGATTTTGCGCGGGCGCAAGAATGTAGAAGTTCTGTTGGGCGAAGTTGTCGGCTTCGATTTGCAGCGGCGCGTGGTGAAACTTTCTGTTGCGGAAATTTGCTACGACTACCTCATTGTCGCCGCCGGCGCAACCCATTCATATTTCGGCCACGACGAATGGGAGCCATGGGCGCCTGGTCTTAAAAGCATTGAAGATGCGCTCGAAATCCGTCGCCGCGTCTTGCTGCCCTTCGAGCTAGCAGAACGCCAAGCCGCAGATGGTAAGCCTGGAATGGACCTGAATTTTGTAATCGTTGGCGCCGGGCCCACCGGAGTTGAATTGGCCGGGACATTGGCCGAGATAACGCGCCAGGTATTGCGAGATGAATTCGCTTCCATTGATCCGCGGCGAACGCGGATCGTGCTGCTCGAAGGCGGACCGCGGGTCCTGCCTGCCTACGCTCCAGATCTTTCGCAGAGTGCGGTACGCCAACTTCAGAAGCTTGGCGTGGAAGTCCGAACGTCGGCGATGGTGACTCGAATTGATCCGGGTGTGGTATGGATAGGCGAAGAAAGATTGCCTGCCGCGGTCGTGCTTTGGGCCGCAGGGGTTGCGGCTTCTCCGCTGGGAAAGAAACTAGGTGCGTCGGTCGATCGTGCTGGCCGTGTTCTTGTGAATGCGGATTTAAGCCTGCCCGAGCATCCTGAAGTGTTCGTAATCGGCGACCTCGCCAGTTTAAAAGATAAACATGGCAACCTGCTGCCAGGCGTCGCGCCGGTCGCGATGCAAGAAGGCCGCTACGTAGCAAAGCTCATTGCAGGTGATTTAAGAAAACTCCCGCGCAAGAATTTCCACTACTTCGACAAGGGCAGCCTGGCAACCATCGGACGCGCGGCAGCCGTAGCGCAGATCGGAAAAATTCACATCTCCGGATACTTCGCCTGGCTGGCTTGGCTATTCATCCACATCATGTTTCTAATTGGATTTCGTAACCGTTTGATTGTGCTGATTCAGTGGGCATGGTCCTACCTAACTTACGAGCGCGGCGTGCGCTTGATCACCGGTGATATGACTCTGCCGGGATGGACAGAAAAGAAGGATAGAGAAGCAGAGCCGGCACTTCGCAATTAAGAGTTGGCCTTGGCTGCCCGCTCATTTGTATCCTCGAGGCCGCGCCACATTTCCATGACCCGCTCCTTCAATTCAGCCGTGAATTTGCCATAAGCGTCCTCTGAGGCTTGCGATTCCTGCGGAGGAATCATCGGCTTACCGATTCTGATCTTCAGCGGGGTGAATTTCTGAAACGATTTGCCACGCGGCCACGCTTCGAAGAACCCATCAATTGCGATCGGAACAATTGGGACCTGAAGGTGAATCGAAAGAATCGCCGCGCCTTTTTTGAAGGTCTTCGGTGGGCCATCAATGCTCCGTTCTCCCTCCGGATAGAGGACCAGGCCCATGCCCTGCCGCAATCCATATGCCCCGGCGCGCATCGCTGGAATCAAATTCGAATCAGGATCCACTACAACCACACGAAACAATTGCGCAATGCGCATCATCAGGCCGGTTCCGAACACCTCGCTTGTTCCGACTGCGAAAAGTTGTCGTATCGTCCTGCCCGGAAGCACCGCAAGTAACAAAGGCGGATCGAGATAGCTCTGGTGATTCGAGCAGAGAAGATATGGCCCCTTCGTGGGAATATTTGCTATGCCTTCTACTTGAATGCGAGAGAACGTTCGCCAAACTAGTTTTCCGAGCCGAGCGAAAAGAAAGATTGCAGTATCGGTAATCGGCCGAGGTTTTGTAATTTGGGTGACCGCCGGGTCATTCGGATCCTCACGCAGCACCGCACTCCAACCAGCAAATGTGGGGCGGTCGCCCGCGCCCGCCTTCGTACCCGATGCCGCACTCTCCCGCACCGCATCCACCAGTTCGCGTACGGTGTAGATGCTCGAGAGCTGGGACTCCGGCACATTGCCGCCGATCTCCTGCTCGACCGCGACCAGCAGTTCAACCCGCCGCATGGAATCCAGGCCGAGGTCCAACTCAAGATTGTCGCCGGGGCGAATGCTCTCCGGAGCGTTGGCAGAGTAGGCGCGAATAGTTTTCAGCGCCCGTTGCACGCCGTTAAAGGTTTCGAGGCCGCAAATTCGCCCGCGGAATCCGAACCTTTCCGTGCCTGCACACGTTTCTGGATTTCAAATCTCTTCAGCTTGCGAGTGGTCGTTCTCGGCAGATCATCCTGCCAAATTTCGTAGCCGCTGATTCGCTTGGTGGAAGCCACTTTTGACGAGAGGCTTTCGACGTCAAAGCGAATGACCTCTTTGGCATTGACCACTTTGCGTTGCCGCAATATTTCAAAGTTGGGGACGATCACTGCATACAGCTTGTCTTGGCCTTCAAGTCCCATGACGCAGATTTCTTTGATGTACGGCGACTGCAAATACTGCCCCTCGACCTCCTCGGGATAAACATTCTTCCCATTCGAAAGAATGATTACTTCTTTCTTGCGGCCATTGATAAAGAGATTGCCATCCGTGTCGAAATAGCCGAGGTCGCCGGTGTAGAGCCAGCCGTCTTTCAGCACCTCAGCCGTGGCGTCAGGACGGCTCCAGTAGCCTTTCATCACAATCGGCCCGCGCATGATGATCTCGCCGCTCGCTGGCGATTCATCGTCAGAAGGCCGAGCATCAACAATCTTGGCCTCGACTCCCCTGAGCGGCTTGCCGACCGAGCTAATTACGTTTTTGTCCGGGGGATTCACAAATGCGCCGCCGCATGTTTCAGTCAGCCCGTAGGCTTGAAGCACATCAATGCCAAGCGAGTAGAAATCGTGCGCTATCTTCGGATCGAACCTCGAACCGCCGGTGACCAACAGCCGCATCCGCCTACCGAAAAGAGCATGAACCTTCCCGAAAAAGATTCGGCCGGGATTGAATCCGAATCCGCGGCAGAACACGGTCACGTGCCGCACTATCCCAAATGCAAGACGCGTCAACCTCCCCTTCTGCCCAATCTCTTTAAATATCCGTTCATGAATCAGATTGAAAAACTGCGGCACCACAGCGAACGCCGTAATGTTTCGTTCCCGCAGCGCCTTCAGCAATTCGGTTGTGTTGAGGGTCGAGAGGTACACGACCCGCGCACCCGCAACCAACGGCAACAGCAGATTCGCCATTTGCGAAAGCACGTGGAATAGAGGTAGCACGCCGAGAACTGCATCCTCCGGCCCGATGTGTGCCCACGCAAACACCGCCTCCGCCTCGCCGAGAAGGAAGATCATCTGGCCGGCGTGGAACCGGCTTGAATGTTCCTTGGTATTGAGAAAAAATGCTGTCGAAGTCTACAAGCGAACCTGATGATAGGCGGACATGCGTGCCCGGCCGTCCAGTCTTAACCGCGGGGGACTCAGTTACGACGACTGAAACTTCTGACCCAGCCACCGCCTCAATCGCAATCTCAAGATGCTTTGTGTCACATATCATCAGCGACGCACCGCTGTTCTTCAGCAACTTCGCCACCTGGTCCGCATGGTATGCAGTATCGAGCGGCACCGCCGCGCCGCCCGCGGCAATGATTCCCAAATAGGCAGCTACCCATCGCGGATGATTGTCCGCCAGAATCGCAATTCGCTCGCCCGGCGGCATTCCGTTTGAGAGTAGCCACGATCCAAACGACTCGGCCATCTTCCGCAGCTCCATATAGGTGTGACTCTCAACTCCATTCGGCCTTTGGACCTCGATCGCAACATTCTGGGGCCAACGCTCGGCGCATTCGACAAAGCGGTCGTAGAAAGTGGGCATCAGTGCGGGAATATACAACAAAAGCGGGTCGTGCGGTGTGGGTGCCTCGCCCGCGAATGCCGAGTCAAGCAACATCCCCGTCGCATCTAATATGCTAGGCTTCTAGTTAGTAAACGTTCGCCTCTGAAGGAACTCCATCGTTGATTAACACCCTGTTAGGTAAGGTTTTTGGCACCAAGAACGAGCGTGAAATCAAGCGCTTGCTGCCCCGTGTGGCTGCAATTACCGCGCTTGAGCCCGAGATGCAAAAGCTCTCGGATGAACAACTGCGCGCCAAGACCGACGAGTTCCGCCAAAAAATAGCAGACCGCCTCAGCCGCTTTGGCGCAGGCAACGGAACTCAGGCATTGGTAAGTTCCGCGGAAGCCGAGAACGAGCCCGATCCGGAGCGCATCAAGCGCGCTGAGAAAGAGCAGTACGACGCTTTGCAGGAAGTGCTGAACGAAATTCTCGAAGAGGCATTCGCGGTTGTACGCGAGGCAGGTCGGCGGGTTCTGAACATGCGGCACTTCGACGTGCAGCTGATCGGTGGAATGGTCCTGCACCGCGGCACGATTTCAGAAATGAAGACCGGCGAAGGCAAAACGCTGGTTGCCACCCTTCCGGTTTACCTCAACGCGCTCGGTGGGCGCGGGGTTCACGTTGTCACCGTCAATGATTATCTTGCCAAGCGCGACTCCGAATGGATGGGCCAGCTTTACCGATTTCTCGGCCTCAGCGTTGGCGTAATCGTTCACGATCTTGATGATCAAGAGCGTCGCGATGCCTACGCCGCCGACGTGACCTACGGTACCAATAATGAGTTCGGCTTCGACTACCTGCGCGACAACATGAAATTTGACGCGAAGGACTGTGTGCAGCGCCCATTCAACTTCGCAATCGTTGACGAAGTGGACTCGATCCTGATTGACGAGGCCCGTACGCCGCTCATTATTTCCGGCGCGAGCGAGGAGTCCACCGATAAATATGCGCGTGTGAACCGCATTATTTCGAAACTGGATAAGGGCGAGGAAACTCCCGGCGCTCCCGGCGAGCCGTCAACCTACACCGGCGATTACGTGGTGGATGAGAAGCATCGGCCACATTGCCGATCCCGAGAACTGGGCGCTCAAACACCACGTCGAAACCGCCATCAAGGCGTACGCACTTTACCATCGCGACGTCGAGTACGTGGTCAAAGATGGCGAGGTGATCATCGTTGACGAATTCACTGGCCGTTTGATGCCCGGACGGCGTTGGTCTGATGGTCTTCACCAGGCCGTTGAAGCTAAAGAAGGCGTGAAGATCGAGCGCGAGAACCAGACGCTCGCGACCATTACGTTCCAGAATTATTTCCGCATGTACAAGAAGCTAGCAGGCATGACTGGCACTGCGGAAACCGAGGCCGCTGAGTTCGGGAAGATTTACAACCTTGATGTGATTGTGATTCCAACCAACAAACAGCTACTGCGAGTCGAGAATCCAGATCTGGTTTATCGCACTGAGAAAGAAAAATACTTCGCATCGGCCGATGAAATTCAGAAGCTGAATGATACGGGACAGCCCGTGCTGGTCGGCACCACGTCGATCGAAAAGTCCGAGCGCCTTTCCGACCTGCTGAAGAAGAAGGGCATCAAGCACGTGGTGCTGAATGCCAAGTATCACGAAAAAGAAGCGGAAATCGTCGCCCAGGCCGGACGCAAGGGCATGGTCACGATCGCCACCAACATGGCTGGCCGGGGAACCGACATTCTTCTCGGCGGCAACGCCGAATTCATGGCCAAGCAGGAGTGCGTGAAGAAAGGAATCGCGCAGCTTCTGCGTGCAGCGCAGGGCAAGATTCAGGTCGGCGTGGACGATTCCACCAGCACTGTCTGGTATTACGCCGGTAACGAATACGTGGTCGCGACCGAGCAGTGGAATGAGGCGTTCGCACGCTACAAAGCCCAGACCGACAAAGAGCACGACGAAGTTACCGCCGCAGGCGGCTTGTTCATTCTCGGCACCGAGCGCCACGAAGCGCGTCGTATTGATAACCAGCTTCGCGGTCGCGCTGGCCGCCAGGGTGATCCCGGAGCCTCGCGCTTCTATCTCTCGCTCGAAGATGACCTGATGCGCATCTTCGCCAAGGAGTGGGTCTCGACTCTGCTCCAGCGGCTTGGGATGGAAGAAGGCGTGCCCATTGAGTCAAAGCTCATCAGCCGGCGAATTGAGAAAGCGCAAGAGGCGGTTGAAGCCCAGCACTTCGAATCTCGCAAACACCTGCTTGAGTACGACGACGTGATGAACAAGCAACGCGAGGCCGTGTACGGTCTGCGTCGCCAGTTGCTTGAAGGTGTAGATCAGAAGGATTTGATTGTAGAAGATTACGTTGCTGGAATTCTGAGCGAGTTGCTCGACCAGCATGCGCCAGTCAAAGCGCATCCCGCCGATTGGGACGTCAAGGGTTTAAAGGAATCAATCCTCACTCGCTTCGGCGTTGACATTCTCGCCGAAGGTATCAAGCCCGAAACTCTGAACCGCCAGGAACTCGGCGATGCCATTTTCGAGAAGCTGAAGGCTCGCTACGACGCCAAGGAGAAACTCATCGGCCCCGACGCAATGCGCTATCACGAGCGCATGTTGATGTTGAGCGTGCTCGACCAGCAATGGAAAGACCATCTGCTCAACATGGACCACCTTAAAGAAGGAATCAACTTGCGCAGCTATGGGCAGAAGGATCCTTTGGTCGAGTACAAGCGCGAATCCTTTGACATGTTCGAAGGAATGATGCGGCGATTCCAGGAAGACACGAGCCGGTATCTGTATCTGATGCAGATCATCCGGCGCGATGAGGGTCCCGCAGGCGGTGGTCCAGAACAT
>QHZV01000376.1:898-2976 GCA_003224785.1 Acidobacteriota bacterium | reverse complement strand
CACGATTTTGAAGGGGCCGCTCGGACTGTGGCCGCCGCCGGTGCCAAGGACTTGCGAATCGGTGCACGACCCCGTTCCTGCAATGCAGACAAAATCGGTAAAGAACGAATCCACGACGGCGACGTGCGACATTGCGGTCAAGTTGATCGCACGAGTGGTTTCATCCTGCGGCGTGCCATGCATCCAGACTCGGTCAAATATCACGTGATCTACGGGACCATTTTCGCGGCCAATAGCAAGGCCCGAGACCAGCAGAGATCCGGCACGTGTAACCTCGAGACCAATAAAGCGGTAGTGGTTGGCGCCGGGTTCAAATAGGAGCGGGCCGATTGCTTCGCGTTCGCGCAGTTCGAGCCGCGCAAGTACGTTCTGGGTTGCGGCGCAGTGAAGATCCGGCCTGCCGGGTAGCGACGCCACGCCAGCAAAGCAGGGTGTCAACCGTGTTCCTTCTGGTGGAAGTGCTGAGTTCGGCGAGCTGGTACGAACGATGATCCAGTGCGCGTCATCGCAGGGTTTCTGCGGAAAGTGAAAGGCGCCGGTGAACACTTCCCCAGATTGCAGTTCAATCGTGTCGCCGCAACTGGCGGTATTGATCGCGACCTGCAACTTTTCTCCCGCATGCACGCTGATGACTTTGCCTGGCGCCGGAGTGTCTGCGAGGGCGCTTCGGACGTAAAGGCGCGGTAGCTCTGCCGGACCGTCGAATTGCGGCTGTTGAGCCAGTAAGGAGGAGCAGGCTAGAAGAACGACACAGATGAACAAACAGCCTGTCTGTCGCAGCAAAACTGTTGTTGTGGATGACCCCATAGCGTCGAAAGCCGCGCTCTTCGTGAAGGATAGCATGCTAATGCTGGCATTCAAGGTTGTGGAAAGCGCGCGGATATTCCTAGGTAATCTGCCGGGAACTGGTCCTGTGATTTAATCTTTTCCTAGAGTTGTTTAGTTTATTTTGTGAGGTTGCTTTGGCGGAAATCTCTGAAACCCTGAAACAGAGAGATGCAGAAGAGGTGTTGCGCAGCCGAGAGGAGGCGCAGGAAACCGAACTCACTCCGTGTGAGGTGGAGCGTTATCTCGCTCCTCCGGCGCAGAGCGCATTTCCACTGGAATATACATTTCATTTGGTGGGAGACGTTGCCAATAAAACTGTGTTTGATATTGGATGTGGCACCGGAGAGTCGGTTGTCGTGCTGGTCCACAAGGGCGCACAGGTGATTGGTATGGATATATCTCCTGAGCTGATCGAACTTGCATCCCGCCGAGTGGAAATGCAATGTGCCGGACTACCAAAACCCAAGCTGGCCGTGGGTAGCGCATATGAGACTGGAATTCCGGACGCTTCGGTGGATGTGGTGCTCTCGAACGCCCTTCTACATCATTTAGATCTGCCGACGGTGCTGAAGGAAATCCGCCGCATACTGAAGCCGAATGGGCGATTCATTATCAATGAGCCGGTTCGCTTACTTAGAGTACTGAATACTGCTCGAAAGCTATTTCCCGATCGAGGCAATATCTCGGAGTTCGAGCATCCTTTGACTCGGGAAGAATATGCCGAGATCAAGAAATTCTTTGTATTGAAGCAGGAGAGGGCGTTCCGTCTTCCTTTCGTGTCGCTAGCCATCAAAATGGGAACCCCTTACAAGTATTTGCGTGGGCTGCTGCTCTTGGATGGATCGCTGCTGAACCACTTTTCGTTCTTGCGCTCCGTTGCCGGAGTTCGCGTAGCCGCTTTCAGTCCGAAATCCCTCGCATAAGCACCCGAAACATTAAAACGCCTGGACGACTTGCGTCCAGGCGTCTTTCTGTTTTGAATTGTTGCGCGATCAGTAAACGCCTGCGATATAGGACTGGATCGCAGTTACATCAGCGCCAACATCCTTGCCATCGCTCGCCGCGTTTTTATACGGGCTCGATGAGGCCAAGTGGTAGTCGCCGCCGTTTCCGCCATTGAAGTTCACGAATTGGATAGCTCCAACACTTGTCGGTAAGTAGTTCGAGGTTGGCCATTTCGCCGCGGAAAAGTTCGCCGACGCGACGATTGCATTATCGAAGAATTTATAACTCGTAAAACAGGCGTTCAC
>QHZV01000376.1:0-884 GCA_003224785.1 Acidobacteriota bacterium | reverse complement strand
AAGGTTATTCGTAAAGGTGAACCCATACATCGGCGGATCTGTAATGCTGTTGCCGACATAGAGGATTGGAGCAACTGGATCAGGGAACCCGGTGATGTGATTCACGCTCACGTTGTTCAACGAGTTCGTCGCCCATCCACTCAGCACCATCACCAGATTTCCGTTGCCCTTGTATTTGGAAATGCTGATGTCGTCTATGGTGACATCGTGAATGCTGTAGCGCTCGCCGTAGAGGGCCGTGCCGTTATTGGCGGAAGTTACATTGGCTAAAGATATTCCTGCACCCGCGTGGCTTATGGTGTTGAAACGGATGGTCACGTCAGTGACGGCACAAATTGGGCAGAGATTGCTGCCGTTGACGCCGGCTTGATTTTTTGGGGTAAGCAGGACGGAATATCCAGCTTGGCTGAATCCTCCCCAGGTATTTTCGAAGATGTTGCCTTCGACCAGTACCCGCGAAGCATTCTTGAGTTCAAGATGGTTCTTGACCATGAAGGCATTACCGGTTGGCCCACCAACAAACCCGGGCTGCCCGATCATCCATGTCATGGGTTTGAAGAAATGATTTTGGCGGATCTCGATATCAGTCGGTGTGGTGGTTGCATAGCCGCCGCCAAAAAGAATGTTTTCCGTCGAAGCTTCCAGGAAATTGCCGGTAATGCGATAGACGCTGTCGGAAGTCGTGCTGGTGCCACCGGATATCACATGTGCGTCGGTACACGATCCTGAAATAGCCACGCAATGGAAGTCCGACGTGTAGGAGTCAATCAGGGCCGCATACGAAATCCCATTCAATGTGAATGCGTTCATGGTTTCATCCTGGGCGGCGCCATGCAGCCAAACCCGGTCCAGAATGATGTGGTCAGCGGACGCATGGACGGCCG
>QHZV01000081.1 GCA_003224785.1 Acidobacteriota bacterium | reverse complement strand
GAGTGGGTGCAAGACCTGCAGGAGCTGTTCTGGGATGAAGACGACGTCAACCGTCGTTTGGAGCGCGTCATGACGAAAGCATTTGCCGATGTCCACGCAACAGCGACTAAGTACAGCGTGGAGCTGAGGACCGGTGCCTACATCCTGGCGATTGATCGCGTCGCCAATGCCATGCGTACTCGCGGCATCTGGCCGTAAAGACGTGTCGGAACGAAAAGGCCCCGCTTCTCGAAAAGCGAGAAGTGGGGCACTCCATTGGGAACTGCCAGGGACGCTCCTAACCCAAAGTCGAGGATGCCAGGTTAGCTTTTTTTGCCGCTACCGGCTCTGCAGACCAGAAACAAATCCTGCCCCTGCCGCTGGCTTTGGCTCGATACATTGCCTGATCGGCGTTTCGCTTGAGTTCGGCGGCATTTTTGCCGTCGATTGGGTACATGGCAATTCCGACGCTGCCGGAAATCGAAACTGGTTTAGCGTCCACGTTGAAAGATTCCTGAAGACTCGCAACCAGGGACTCGCCTACAGACTGAGCGGCAGAATCGCTGGCGCAATCTTCAATGATGGCGAGGAACTCATCGCCGCCAATTCTTGAAAGCGTATCGGAGTGGCGGATACGGCCTCGCAGGCGTGCCGCGGCCAGGCGCAACAGTTCATCGCCGGCGTGGTGCCCGAAGTTGTCGTTGACTGCTTTAAAACCATCGAGGTCAATCACGAAAATGGCAAACATCTGTCGGCGGCGCTGGGCACGGGCGAGCGCCTGTTCCAGGCGGTCCTCGGCGACATTACGGTTCGGCAAGCCAGTGAGTGGATCGTGCCGGGCGTCAAAGACCAATCGCTCGTGCATGTGCCAGTGATCGCGGGTTAGCGAGACCAGCCGCGAAGCCGACTGCAAAACCCGGGTTACGTTGTCGGGGTCGGCTGGCAGCGTGTCCTGGAAGAAAACCATGACGAGTCCTGCGAGTTCGCCCGCGCCGGAGAATGCGACCGCGACATCAGCACTGCAGAAAGTCACGCCGGCCTGTTTCGCCGTTTCCAGCACATTCGCCATCACATCGGTGTCGTTTTCGAGCGGCCCGGTTCCTTCACTTGCGTTAACAAGCACTTTGGAGAGTACCGGCAATATGTGGCGTTGCAGATCCTCACTCAAATTGGGAGCAATCAAGACTGCGGATGGTTTGCCATCAAGAAACGATTTGACATCCGGAGACATGGCAATGGCGCAGATTGAACCCTCGATTTGCTCCTGGACCGCGAATGCCAAGCGCTCCATACTCTCCGGCGGCGGCGCGTTGCGCGCAATCGCCTCCAATACCTGGTTTCGAGCGACATCAAAACGCTGTGCCTTGCGCTTTGCCTGTACTGAAGATTGCAGCTCGCGTGTCTTAGTGTCGACTTGTTGCCGCAGCAGGATGATCCAGAGCGATGACAAGGTAGCAACGAGAGCGACCGCGAGCAGCGCCCAACTGATCTTGCGCGCGTCCCACCAGGGGCCGCTTTGCAACACGGAAACCGATCGCCCGGAATCGAATAGCAAATTGAAGCCACCAACAGAGTAGCGAGTGCGGTCCACCTGTACGCGGCAAATGCCGCGAATTTCTAACTCGCTTCCGGGCAGCATGGAGTTCAGCGTGTCGCTGGCCGGCCCAAAGGCTTCGAACAGAGTGCCATTGTCGTTGAGGACGAGGACGGTGCCGTTTGGCGAAGAACGAACCGCTGTTAGATTGGCCCTCATACTCACATATTCGGAGTCATAGTGTCCCTCGAGAGCGGACTTGGCCGTTATCGAATACGGATCGGGAAGCTTTCCCCGAGCGTCCGAGATAATGATGCTGTGCTGCAGGAGCGGAGCATACTCGCCGTTCGTAGCGAAGCCGCGGACCGAAACGCGGTGGCCGTCTGCAACATTGAGGGGCCCGGCGCTGCGAACTTGAATGCCCGCGGTGCTGTCTTGAATGAAAATCGTATTTTCGTCCGACTTCAAAACGACGGTGCCGTTGATGGTGACGCTGTGGCGCTCATCGGTGTTGGGACTGTATCGCTGCAGCGAAATAATGGTGACCGGATCGGCCTGCGCCGTCGGCGAATCCATTACTTTCAAAAACTGTGGCGAAGGCACAAATATCTGATGGCCGATTGCCTGTCTCCGATCGTTGAACACCACGCCGAATACACCTGTCGCTGAAACTTCGCGGTCCAGCAGTTGCTCGCCGTGTATGGGCACCGGCAAGGTAATACTTACATCCGATGTACCAACTCCAAGTTCAAGAATTGTCCTTCCATCTACCTCTCGAGCGGTGTGGACGACACCGCGAAGGTGACACCATGACGAGTCCGCGTCGGCCATGTTCCGCTGGAACAGGTTCATTTCTATCGGCACGGGAAGTGCGCCCTGGCGCACGAATCGGATACGAGGCCTATCTATTTGCGGAGCGTATCCACCGGCGCCGCTGACTCCGGAGATGTCCACCACATCGCCCGGCTTCAGTTGGATGCCAATGTTGTGAAAGTCCACGTAAGCGGCGGCAGATTCGTCTTGTACGAACAGCAGACCCCAATCGCGGTCGGCATAGGTGACTACAGCACGCACTGTGACGGGGCGTTCGGCGGATGCGGCGGACACAGTCAAATGCTTCAAGTCCGCCAGATGAACGATGTCGCCATTTTTAGCCAGCAGTTGGCTCATGGGCCGCGCCGACGCGTTCGTAATTGCCTCGCCGGTCCAGAATCCAACAATGTCTGATATTCCGGGTGTCGGCGGAGTGGAGTTGGCAAGGTTGATGGGCATTGAAGTGACGCCATCACTCACAGAAAGCGATGGCGCAGTCGCGATCGCGCCGGTGACGTGCACCAGCGCTCCCGGCGCGAGATTGTTCAATTCTGCTAAACGGCTTAGCGGAGTGGAGAATGGGTCCACCGGGCCTGATTTCAAAATATGAATCTGTTGTGCGGACGGGCTGAAGATTTTAGCGCCACGGAAATTTCCCTTTCCGTCGAAGTCGGCGGCTGCCACGCCATCAATGGCGACTATTGAACCCACTACGGGCAGATCTTGAGCAAGCGCCTGGAAGAAGTACACGGGTAACTCGTCTCTTCCGGTTGCAATCTGTAACGCTTGACGCCCGTTTTTATTTCCTGCCCAGCGGACGGTGCCCGACACCTCAACAAATTGCGAGAAAAAAGCGGGCAGGACTGAGTAATCTTTCACCGACACCGGTGCGGGCAGCGGATTGTTCCTGCTCACAATATGAAAGCTGGATTGTTCGAGCTCTCCCTGCGACGTAATATTGCCGACGATCTGAAGTTTGTCTCCCGCTGCGATTTTTGAATTTGGCGGGGCCCACAAAAACATGCCGACGGCCTGGTCCTGCACGAACAGGACGCGCCATTCAGGATCGCTATAGGTTGCAACTGCTGCGGTTTGGATTCGCGTGCCGCGCGAGGCCTGGCTCGCTTTGACGACTTCAGAAAGCGGCACGGACCGCTCTTGCGCATGCTTACAGCCCGCAAGAACGCATAACAGTGCCAGCGACGCGGCAAGGCGCCGTGGGACTCTTAAGGTCATGCGAAATGATCACACAAGGGAGACCGCAAGTCTGTGTACGAAGGTAATATGTGTTTACTCCGCGGTCAGCACGCGTAACGATGGAGCGCAGGGCTAGTTCAAGGGCGGTTGAAGCTGGCCAAAGACTTGCGTTATCGCCGACCGACGGCGCAATTCAACGAGTATTGCCTGGGCTGCGTTCTGATAGGTCTTACTGGGATCGGATGGATCTGACCAGACTGCGTCGTACACGATCTGCGCGGCTTCGTGCAGATCCATGTGCATGGCGGCTTCGAGCACGTCAATGCGCTCCTGAAGCTGATCGTAGCAGTCCTGGCAAATGCTCGCGGCCTCGGGCGAGTTGAGATGATTTTCGTGCCGGTTGCAATGCATTGCCGGAGTTGGCGAATCGGCAGGAAGCGATGTGGCTACGACTTGCGAATTGAAATCCTGTAGAAAGCGTTCGCGTTCTTGCTCGAGCTGTGCGGGATCGGGCAGTTGTTCGGCTGGCGCGACCGCATTAACCGGCTCCAAAGGCGAGACTCGCTGCGGACTCTTGCATACCGGGCACAGTTGAAGGTCGGCGGTGTAATACGTCTTGCACTTGGAGCAGGGAAGACCATAGCCAACGTGATGCGCAACCGGCGCAGACTCCAGCGCATGGCGAAGGACCTCGCGTGCGGGTGCCGCAGCAGTTCCGTGGCCCGATGTTGATGGAGAAGAATTTGCAGTGCCCATAAGTTCCCAATCGTCCCGAAATTGATTCTAGTTGTGCTTTCGACAACTTCCGGACTGACGTAAGTCCGTGAACTTTTGTGCTATCGTGCGCTGCTAGCGTGCATGAGTTTCATCAGTTCTTCTTCGCGCGCGTGATACAGCTTCTTTTCCGGATCAAGCCGGCTGGCAACCTGCATTTCGGCCAATGCTTCGTTGTCGTGGCCCATGTTCATCAGGCACGCGGCCAGCGCATAGTGATGTTCGGCGGAAGGCTCGATGCGGACCGCCTCCTGGAATTCCTTAAGCGCAGCGGGCAGTTGCTGTAATTCAAGCAATCCCGTGCCGAGATAATAGTGAGAAGATGCGGAATCGGGATCGAGTTCAACCGCAATCCGCAATTCGCGGACAGACTCGGTATGCTGATCAGACAGTAAAAGCAACTGTCCCAGCGCGCGATGCTGTGCGGCGCTGCTAGGGTTTTGCTCGACTGCCAACTTCAACTCAGCGACAGCAGGCGCAAGCTCTTTTTTGGCCATGTATGCGCGGGCAAGCGAATCATGGCCGCGACGCCAGTTTGGATCCAGGCGGAACAGTTCGCGGTATTCGGCGATAGAGGCGTCATAGTCGCCCTTACCGTAAAAAACATTGGCCAGCGCCTCGCGGACCACAGGCTCTCGAGATGCCATATTCTTCGCGGTGTTTAGTTCAGTAAGAGCTTCATCGAAACGCTTCTGCTGCCCCATCACCTCGCCAAGGCTGCTGTGGACTTGCCAGACCTGCGGTTTCAACTGCAGAGATTTCAGGAAGAAGCCGATAGCTTGCTCAGGGGCGCCCTGATCGCGTGCGACCAGGCCCATTTCGTAGTAAACTTCAGCATTTTTCGGATCGCGCGCCAGCGATTCCTGGAAGGCGTTCATCGCAGATTCGAACTGCTCGTTCGCGTAATGGCCGAGACCGAGCATGCGGTAAGCCTCGGGATCATTGAAGTCCATGCTTAATGCGGTTCGGGCTTCACCAATCGCGTTGTCCGAATCATCGGCTTGATAGAAGACCAGAGCCAAACGATTGTGAACCGGAGCGAACCCAGGCTCGGCTTCTTTCGAAGTGCTGTACTCGTCGAAGGCGCTGTTCCAGTCTCCTAGTTGCTGCTTGATGTATCCGAGAGCGAAATGCAGCGCGCCATTGTGCGGACCGCCATCAATCAAGCGAGCGAGAACATCATCCGCATCTTCATATTGTTTGCGGTGTGCCAAAGATGCGGCCTTTGCCAGTGTTGCTGAGCATGAGCTATGAACGCCGGTCGAGGGCTGCACCCGATGCAGAGTGATCAACAGTTCTGGAGATCCGCCGGCGGTGCGGAGTTCGTTTTCTGACGCCGGAGTCAAAGAGACCGCACTGCCACGATTTTGCACGGTCGCGATCAAGCTGGAAGCTGAAACGCCACCCGCCATCCATGCCATCAAATGATCGCAATCAACAGGGGCCTCCGCCGCGAGGGCAGGACTCAAGAAGGTTGCAACAGCTAAGGAACAAAGAATGAATTTACTACGCACTGCGAACTCCATTGACTGGGGATGCCGTACTCGCTTGCCTCACAGCAACATAGAGCGGCAGGGTAATCTCTGGTAGGTCACGTAAGTAATAAGGAAGAAAGGAAAACAGTACACGCACCAAACTGGCAAACACCACCGCCAAATTGCGCCCAAAAGCCGCCAGTTGACGCGGATAGGTGACTTCAGTAAGGTTTAAGCAGCGGAGATTCCTATGGAACTGTTGTCACCATTGCATTTGCTGATCATCTTCTTGGTCGCCTTGCTGTTATTCGGGCCGAAGAAGCTGCCGGAACTCGGCAAAGGGATTGGCGAAGGTTTCCGTGCTTTGAAAGAAGGCATGAAGGACAAACCAGCCGCCGACGAGCAGGCCTCCAAGCCGCCTTCTGCCCCGGCCTCAAGCAGTACCGAAACCAAGAGCTAAGCGGCTTTAAGATCTTTCGCCTGCTTCCGAATACCCACTCGAAATATTTCTGCTGCTCTCTTTGTGTTTGGTATTTGGTTATGTCTTGTTTCTACTGATCGACTGACCAATTACGGATCAACCTCATCAAATCTGGAGGAAAATCCAGGAAGAAGTGAGGGAGTATGAACCAGCAAAAAGGCAGCTCCAGTTCAGGGAAGAGATCTCCAGCGAATAAAACTGACGAAGACTTACGGCGCGACGAAGAAATTCGCAAGCATCCGCCGGAGCCGGAAGAGGAGGACGCCCTAGACCGAACTATAGAAGATAGCTTTCCGGCCAGCGATCCACCATCTTCGATTCCCGATCCTGACGAAGACGCGGCCTAATTATCGGATCCACGTTTTTTTGGCCAAGCGATGCGACCGAAGATGCCGCCCGGTCATCTTGTGAGTACAATCTTTGGAGCAGGTGCCAATGATGAGACATCGCCTTGAAATGCTGGGGGTGGCCGCTGTCTCCCTCCTCATTATTTATGCGGCCGATCCGCCGTCACCGTTTTACGACTACACCGGAGAGAGTCCGGGAACGACGCACAAGATCACGGTGAGCGATCTGCCCGCGCCCAGCAGTCAGCACGTCGGGGTCGCGTCGCCGGAGCCGCAAGCGCGCCCAGAAGGCGCAATGCCAAAGACGATGCCTGGTTTCAAAGTCAACATCTTTGCCACTGACCTGACGAATCCGCGCGAGCTACGTGCAGCCCCGAATAGCGACATATTTCTGGCGGAGATGGACAAAGGCGATATCAAGGTTTTTCGCGGGGTAACGAAGGACGGCCGGGCCGAGCAGGCGGAAACTTTTGCATCCGGTGAATGGGTTTACATTGGCGACACGGATTCGGTGAAGCGCTTTCCGTATCACAATGGCGACTTGAAGGCACGTGGCGAAGCCCAGACCATTATTGACGAAATCTATCCTGGGGCCCATGGCGGTCACGGCGGGCATTCCACGCGAGACCTCGCTTTCTCTGCTGATGGGAAGAAGCTATTTATCTCCGTTGGGTCGGTCTCGAATATTGATGATCCCGATTCTCATCCGGCGGAATTTCATCGAGCCAATGTTCTGGTATGCAATCCCGACGGTTCCGGCCTGCGAGTTTTTGCGTCAGGCATTCGCAATCCCGTGGGCTTGGCTATAGAGCCAAAGACCGGCGAGCTTTGGACTGCAGTGAACGAACGCGACGCGCTCGGCGACAATCTGGTTCCGGACTACACAACCCATGTGCAGGACGGCAGATTCTATGGCTGGCCCTGGTACTACATTGGCAAGAACCATGATCCGCGATTAAAAGACAGTCATCCGGATTGGCGCGAGAAAATGATCACTCCCGATGTCCTGATTCAGGCGCACAGCGCACCGCTAGGATTCGCGTTTTATAATGGCGAACAATTTCCGGCCGAATACCATGGCGAAATGTTTCTTGCGCTACACGGTTCGTGGAACCGCTCGCATCGAACTGGTTACGAGGTGGTCCGGGTTCCGCTCCACGATGGGAAAGCGTCAGGCGAATACCAGGACTTTCTGACCGGATTTGTAACTGAAGACGGGAAGGTCTGGGGACGGCCAGTTGGGATCGCAGTTGCTAAAGACGGGTCGTTGCTGGTGAGCGATGACGGAACCGGCTCCATCTGGCGCGTCAGCTACGCAGGAAAATAGCATTTGGCACAAGCTGTGCGGGTACTAGCGGCCTCGCCTAAGCCTGCCCTGAGCGAAGTCGAAGGTACCGGTGTCCCAGGTTGGTCGGGGCAAACCTGAAATCCATCAGGATATCGGAAGCGTACTCTACAGTGATGCCTGAGAGTCGCTCCGTCTTCATCACCGGTGGCACCGGATATATTGGCACTCCCCTAATTCAGAAGCTGTCTGAGCGCGGCCATCAGGTTCGCGCTTTAGTCCGATCCGGAAGCGAATCCAAACTTCCCGCGAATTGTGCAGAGCCAGTTTTCGGCAATGTTCTCGATCCCTTTACCTATGCTGACCGCGTTCCGTCTGCGCACACATTCGTGCAGCTGGTCGGCGTGTCTCATCCCAGCCCGGCGAAAGCCGCACAGTTCCGGACGATTGACAGAGTTGCTGCGCTGGGTGCGATTGATGCCGCTCACAATGCGGGTATTCAACATTTTATTTATTTGAGCGTGGCCCATCCGGCGCCAATGATGAAGAGTTACATCGCCGTGCGCGCGGAGTGTGAAGCTGCACTTCAAAAGAGCGGAATGAACGCAACTATAGTGCGGCCCTGGTACGTCCTTGGGCCCGGCCACCGTTGGCCTTACGTGCTGTTACCGATGTACTGGATTTGCGAGCGGATTCGCTCAACGCGCGATGGAGCAAGAAGACTAGGCCTGGTAACACTGGACCAGATGGTGCGCCTTCTCGTCTCAGCCATCGAAAACCCCAGTGTTGGCGCGCGTTTCATAGAAGTGCCCAAAATCCGTACTGGCTCAGTGCTCTCCTGATTCCTGTTGAAATGACCGCCTGTTGCTGGAATTACGAAAGCGCATGCACGTGGGACATCTTCTAGCTTCGGCTCGCGAATGAGATGTTGAATCGTCAAGAAAGTCATTCATGGCCGAAGATAACTGCCTCGACGATGTTCATGTTCGCATGCTGCGGGTTACGGAAGACCTGCGTGTGATCCAGCGCGAATTGAACTGCGCCGCGATGCAAGCGCCGAGCGATCCGGAGCTGCTGGAGGCGCTGACGCAGCTTCCAGAAATCGAGTCGCTCGAACTGCTGCGTTCAGCGCTTGATCAGATGCGGCACTTTCTCTGGTTCTATGTGCAGGTAATGACCAGCGACTCTGACGCTGAAGAACCGGCGCGCCGGGCTCCGGCGAAAACCGCGAATGCGAATGTTGGGTCTTTTATCGAAAAATACAAATCCATGACCGACGCCGCGTTGCTGCGCCACTTCGCGGACGGCAAGATCCGCAAACCCAACTAAGCGCATATTGGACCCAGCTTTATTGCAGCACCGCACCCTTGATCACGGTAGCTCGAACTTCTCCAGTTGCCGTCAACACCACGAAATCGGCATTGGCCCCCGGCTCGAGCACGCCAATCTTCTCTGCACGCACAATCCGACTCGGATTGACGGTGGCCGCCCGCACCGCTTGCTGAAGGTCCACTTTCGCAAACTCCACTAGATTGCGAACTGCATGATCCATGGTCAATGCGCTACCTGCGAGGCGTCCATCGATGAGGCATCTGCCGGCTTGCAGTTCTACTTCAAACGGTCCTAACTGGTAACGACCATCTGGCATGCCGGCGGCGGAGATTGCATCCGTGATGAGCGCCACATTCTCAATTCCTTTGGCCTTCACAAGAAGATCAATCATGGTGGGCGCCACGTGGAATCCGTCGGCGATGACGTCGGCGGTCAGGTGATCGTTGGTGAGAATCTCGGCCAGAATGCCGGGATCGCGATGATCCAACCTTCGCATCGCGTTAAACGTATGAGTAGCATGGCGCGCGCCGGCAGCAAATCCGTGCCGCGCCGATTCCAAAGTCGCGTCGGAGTGTCCGAGGCTGACGCACACTCCTCGCCGTGTTGCCTCGGCGATCACCTCCGGTGCGTCCTGGAGTTCAGGGGCGATGGTGATCACACGAATGTGGCCGCGTGCAGCTTGCCAGAACTTGTCAAAGGTTGCGAGAGTCGGTACGAGTAAATTCTCAGCGGGGTGTGCGCCCCTGCATGCACGGCTGATGAATGGGCCTTCCAGGTGAATACCGAGCGGCTGAGCACCACTCGCTCCCGCCGGTTGGGCTTCGATGGCATCGGCCAATCGCTCGAGGGCGGATTGAATAGTGTCCACTGGCGCTGCAACGGTGGTCGGGCAATATCTGGTGACCCCGTGGCGCGCCAAAAAAGTCTCAAAGCCGCCACGCGCAGTTTGATCTGACTGCATGACATCGTAACCAGCCGACCCGTGGATGTGAATATCGATGAATCCAGGAACAATGATGCAATCGCCAAAGTCAACCAGCTTGACTCCGGCTGTCAATTCCTTCTGCTCGCGAGGCGCGACGGAAAGAATGGCGCCATTCCGGACGAGGACTACGGCATTATTTATGCTTTCGCTTGGAGTGTATAAGAGGCGGGAAGTAAAGGCAATCATCGGCGTGCCGGCAAGGGGCCGTGTTGAAAGGCTCGCATTTCAGGTCCATCAGTGCTCCGCCGGCGGATTTGCCGTTCGGTAGCTCATGTATGAGGTCGCACCGTGAAAATTGGTCGGGGAGAAAGGATTAGAACCTCCGACCCCTGGTCCCGAACCAGACCCCAGCCACTATTGGATTTT
>QHZV01000375.1 GCA_003224785.1 Acidobacteriota bacterium | reverse complement strand
AGCCGCGAACGCCATCATCTCCTCCCGAAGTGCCCACAAGGATTTTCCCATTCACCGCCAGTGGAGCGCTGGTTGCTCCATAATTCTTGTTCCAATCGGCGTATGGAACGTCCCAGACGAGGTGTCCGGAACGGAGATCAAGACAAAGCAAGTGCGCATTATCGGTGTTCATGTACACACGGGAATGCCAAATCGCCACTCCGCGAGTGTGGTGGCCTGCGGCATCATCGATCAACCCTTCGTTTTTTGGTACCGAGTGATGCCAAATTTCACGGCCGCTGCGCGCATCGAGTGCATACGCGTCATTGGCGGAGGTCACCAGCATGAGGCCATTGATCACCACGGGTGTGACCTCCAGCCGGTCAGAGTTGTCAGAATGAAACACCCATTGCGCGCTCAATTGCGAAACGTTCTCTGGATTAATTTGTGATAACCCGCTGTACCGTCTTCCTGAATAGTCGCCGTTGTACGAGGACCAGTTCTCGCCAGGCGGCGATTGCTTCAGCACCTCAGGGCCAATGTTGATGGCTGATGGGCCTACGCTTTGTGGATACGCAACCCTCGGCATCAACATTGTTCCACTCAAAATGCCGGCAATCATTAAGCCTGTTGCTTTCAACCCTCGCATTCTCTCCACAAAAAGTTGGATTCGCATGCGAGAGCAGGTTCCTCCATCAATGGTTTGAATAGTAAATGGATTTAATACTAGCAAATCAAATGTTTTTCAATGCAAGCGACTATGTTATTGTCCTCGCTTGTGCGATTCCTGTGTGGACGTGGCGGCCTCTGCTTGAAAGATGACGTATCGAACTGAAAACACGAATCCCTCAAGGTTCTGCTGTGTCTTCATGACTCTGTGTTGCGTTTGCCTTCCTGCAAATGCACAACAGAAAACTCCTGCGGCCACCCGCTCGCAACAGAGGGAGGGCGCGCAGATTTTCTCCACGCTTTGTGCAAGTTGCCATGGCCTGGACGGACACGGAGGCGAGCGAGCTCCGGACATCGTGGCTAACCCTGAGGTTCAGAAAATTTCGGATGCCCAGATCGCAAAGATTATTTCTCAAGGCGTCCCCGGAACCGGTATGCCATCGTTCCGCTCGCTTGGGCCGGGTAAGGTTCAGGCTGTCTTGGCCCACCTCCGAGCATTGCAAGGCCAAACGTCCAGTTCGCCATTAGCAGGATCACCTGCAGGCGGCCGCTCGTTGTTTTTCGGCAAGGGGGGCTGTTCCGAATGCCACATGGTGAATGGGGTTGGAGGATTCATAGCATCGGACCTCTCCGCCTATGCACGCACTATCTCTCCTGCGGAAATTCGCGAAGTTATCACCAATCCCAACAAATACCTCGGCGCGCGCGGGAACGAAGTCGTCGCTACAACGCAAGACGGCCAGACCTTCACCGGGATTGCGCGAAATGAAGATAATTTTTCATTGCAACTTCAAACCCGAGATGGCGTTTTCCATTTTGTCGAAAAATCGAGCCTGCGCGATCTTCAGCATCGCACCGAATCGTTGATGCCGTCCTATTACGGGTCACGGTTGACCAGCCAGGATCTCGACGATCTTGTCAGCTATCTGATAGAGGTCAGCCGCAAACACGCGATCCCCCAGGCGAAGAACAACACCGAAAGCAGCCATAGGGCTGACGATGACCTCGACTGATGACGAAAGAGAAGCTATGAAATTACCGATTCACTCCACGCTTTTTTTTGCTTTCGTGATTTCACTAACTGTGTGCTGCATCAGCCGTTCCCGCGCCGAGTCCCCGCATCGTCATTTTGAACTGCATGCAGACGCCGCGGAATTTTGGAAGCTGCTTGATGGCAAGGCCCAATTGACTCGCATAGGAACGGGCTTTGGTTTCACGGAAGGGCCAGTCTGGGATTCAGCGGGGTTTCTCTACGTCAGCGACGAGGAGAAGAACAAGGTTTATCGACTCTCGATTAATGGACAGAAAAAGGAAGTGATCTCGCTCGGAGATCCGGACGGCAACACTTACGACCGCCAACATCGGTTGATCGATTGCGCCAGCGTCTTGCGCGCAATCATAGCCGTGTCCCCAGATGGACAATATAAGGTCCTCGCCGACAAGTTCGAAGGCAAGCGGTTCAACAGTCCCAATGATGTAATTGTCGGCCCCGACGGCGCGCTCTACTTCACCGATCCGACACTCGATCTGGTTAAGGGCGAGAAGCAGGAGATTCCATTCCAAGGCGTCTATCGGCTGGATGAAAATGGCACCGTTCGCCTCTTAACTAAAGACCTGACTCAGCCGAACGGCCTCGCATTCTCGCCCGATGGCAAGCGCTTCTACGTAGATGACAGCGAACAAAGAAATATTCGGGTGTACGACGTTACGCCAGACGGGAATCTTACGAATGGACGAGTGTTTGGAGAAGAGAAGGCCGGTACGCAGGATGGCGTGCCCGACGGAATTAAAGTTGACGAGCGCGGCAATTTGTTTGTGACTGGCCCTAAAGGAATTTGGGTGTGGGATGCACAGGGTCACCATCTTGGAACGATTGAAATGCCCGAGCAACCGGCCAACCTGGCTTGGGGAGACAAGGATTACCACACGCTGTACATCACAGCCACGACCTCGGTCTATCGTCTCAGGACCAAAGTTCGTGGGTTTGTACCTTCTTTGCCGCATTAGTGGCGATGATCCTGGACCTAGTTGTGCCGGTTGCATTTTCTGCTTTGCAAACTTTGTAAAGAAGGTTACATTAGTTGGGGCGCACCTAGGCCTAGCATGGGTCCCCTTAAAACCTCACCCGCATCCCACCTCCCCGGCTCGCGACGCTGGCCCAGTGGTCCGTCAAGGCCCGCGTTGCTGAAGCAAATGAATGTGCGGGAATTGCTTGCTCTCCTGCGGAGAAATAATCCATGTTCCC
>QHZV01000374.1 GCA_003224785.1 Acidobacteriota bacterium | reverse complement strand
TCTTTTCCAGAATTGATATACCGAGTCGCTGCATTGTGCTTGGACCAAACCACACTGGGCACGGTCATCCCCTGGCAATCATGACTGGCGGAAGTTGGCGCACACCATTGGGCGATCTTTCCATTGATCAGGACCTCGCGGAGCAACTCGTAAAAATGTTTCCAGCTATTGCAGAAGACTCCGCTGCTCACCGATACGAACATGCCATTGAAGTGGAGGTGCCGTTCCTACAAAAACTGAGGCCGGATGTGCGGTTTGTTCCCATCGCAGTTGGGACTGGGCAGCTTGTGATCCTGGAGCATCTCGGAAAAGCAATCGCGCAGGTGATTCACGACTTGGGCGAACGTGTGCTCATCGTCGCATCCAGCGACATGAATCACCAGGGTGAAGGATGGCAAAGCTATTGAGAGAATTCTTGCGCTGGATGCTCGGGGTCTGCACGAGACAATCTTGAATGAAAGTATCAGCATGTGCGGGTTTGGGCCCGCGGTGACGATGCTGACCGCTGCAAACAAACTCGGGGCGCAGAAAGCTGAACTGGTGCAATACGCTACGTCAGGCGATACTTCCGGCGACCGGGAGAAAGTCGTTGGCTACGCAGGAATTGCGATCGTATAAAACTACTTTCCCGCCAGGGCCAGCAGGCGCAGAGCACGTGCCCGGCTGACATTCATCACCGATGAATCGTTAGCAATCTCGTTCAATACCGGTGCAATGGCCTGCAGGTCGCCGAGATTCTTCTCGCGCTGCATTTGCTCCATCCTTTTGAGATCGTCGTCGAGCGCGAGCTTCTCATATTTTTTGAAGTAGGTGAGGCGGCGTCCAAACTCAAGCGTTGCTGAAAGACCCTGGAAGATACCGGTCAAATCCTGAATAGCGGGAATGGGAGAGTAGTTGTAGGTAGCTTGTGAATTGTGGTCCGCGTCTTTGTAGGTCAGAACCTTGTTTCCGGTATTTGCGATGTTCTTGTGCCCGGAGTCTATGTTGCCTTTGAAGTAGTTCGTCTTTTTCGCGAGGTCAAAAATCTGATTGCGAATGTTACCGGAAAGTGTGAACTTAAGCGGGGCTGGATCGGCGGGTTCAGATTCTTGGCTGAGTTGCCCGTTCGAACTGTAGGAGCCACTGCCGTCTCTGCTGACGACGATTTCGTAATGGCTGGGATTCGCGCCCTGAAAATCGAGGGTGAAGCCAACCGTTGCGGCGGTTTGCTGGCCGCGCACAGGCGCACAATTGAGAAGTGAAATCAGCACGATTGTGCAGAACCGGACAGGCGAGCCGCCTGTCCTACACATTAGCCATCGCATGAGACAAATTATGCCAAAGATTTGATCGGTGTGGTTGGGGGACCGCTCAGATCCCGACTACAGCGCGCTGGCGGTTGAGCGTTGCCCGGGTGTGCAGGTCACAGATCGCGATAGCGAGAGCGTCCGCGGCATCGGCCGGTTGCGGACAGATCTCAAGTCGCAACAACTGCGCGACCATCATTTGTACCTGCTGCTTCTCAGCCCTGCCATAACCAACTACCGCGGACTTGATGCTGAGAGGCGCGTACTCGGTAACCGCGATTCCCTGGGTTGATGCGGCGAGCATGGCGACTCCGCGAACCTGGCCAAGCTTCAGGGCTGATTTGGCGTTGACCGAGTAAAAGACCTCCTCAATCGCCACTCGTTCGGGCCGATGGCATTCCAGCAATCTAGTCAGTTGTTCGAAGATCGTGCTAAGCCGCTGAGGAAGCGGAATGGACGAGGACAGTTTGATCCCACCGAAGCCCAGGCAATTGAGATGATCGCGATCGTCCATCTCGACGACGCCATAGCCGGTGCATTCGGTGCCGCAATCAATCCCCAGAACGCGCATCTGGCAGTGAGTTTACTAGAAGGAGTGCAGCTTCAGCCGATACGATTTTGTGGCAGCGTTTACCAGTGAGACGCGGGAGGCAGAAGTACGAAGGCAGATTTCAGATCTCCGATTAAGGATTTCAGATAGGAATACGGAGACCTCAATCTGAACTAAATTCTAAGGTGATTTTATTTCTACATTCTGACTTCTTAATTCTAACTTCCCCTAAACTTTCCGCCCGGTCTGCCGAATGATAATCTACTTGTTCCGTGGCACGGGGAACTGCGATAGAGGTGTATTCGTGCAGCGGCCCAGGCCAGAGTGAGCAAATTTCATATCCAAAACGAAATAGGAGCAAGCGATGAAAGTCGGCATACTGACGGGCGGCGGGGATTGTCCGGGGTTGAACGCGGTGATCCGCGGGCTGGCGCGGACTGGTGGAAGACAAGAGTATGCCGCTCGATCTTCACGCCGTCGCCGGTATTTTGCCGCGAGGCGGCACGATTCTTCGCACCTCGCGTACCAATCCAGCCAAGAAGCCCGACGGTCTTGAAAAATGCATGGCTACGCTGAAGAAGAATAATGTGGACGCGCTGATCGCGATTGGTGGCGATGACACGCTTTCAGTTGCAACCAAGCTTTTCGACAAAGGCGTAAAAGTAGTCGGCGTTCCCAAGACCATTGACAACGATCTCTCCGGGACGGATTTCACATTCGGGTTTGATACCGCCGTGAACATCGTCACAGAAGCGATTGATCGCGTACACACCACTGCCGAGGCGCACAACCGCGTGATGGTGGTTGAAGTCATGGGCCGCGATGCGGGCTGGATTGCGATTTACAGCGGTATAGCGGGTGGAGCGGACGTCATCCTCATTCCGGAGCAGCCGTTCGATGTGGATAAGGTCGCCGCCAAAATCCGCATGCGCCACGGACGCGGGCGCTACTTCAGCATCGTTGTGGTCGCCGAAGGAGCGAAGTTCGCCAGCAAAGACGCCCTGGTCACGCAAAGCGGAGAGAAAGACGAATTCGGACACGCTCGCCTGGGCGGTATCGGAAACACTCTGGCGCAGGAAATTGAACGGCGCACAGGATTTGAGACTCGCACGGTTGTACTCGGCCACATTCAGCGTGGCGGTTCGCCAACCGCATTCGACCGAGTGCTAGCGACGCGCTACGGTCTGGGAGCGATTGATATGGTGCATCGCGCCGAGTTCGGCAGAATGGCCGCCCTGCGCGGGAACAAAATTATCTCAGTGCCATTGGCCGAAGCTACTGGCACCAATCGCAGAGTGGATCAGGAAATGATGGACGCGGTTTTCGGCATTCTGGAAGACGTGGAAAAAGAGGCGGTAGCGGGTTAGGCGCGCAGTTTCAAATTAAGAATCAATCGGGGGCCCCACCCTTCTCGCGCATTTTGCGAGAGGATGGGGACTTTGATTTTGGAGGATCTGATGAAGCGCTTCTGCATGCTGTTTCTCGTGTTATTGTCAGCTGCCCCTGTCTTTGCGCAAGGCGCACCGCCGCAGGGTTCCGCAAACCAGCCCTACACCATGGAGTACTACTACAAAACCCA
>QHZV01000373.1:1947-3274 GCA_003224785.1 Acidobacteriota bacterium | reverse complement strand
AGCCGGGCAAGTATAATACGAAACAAATCACAAGTATACGAAATCAATCGAAGAACTATTCGTGTCTTTTATATCAAGGCGGGAATTTCTACCACATATCAAGGATCCTGCAGCTCAATACTGATTGTGCAAGCGGCTCGTCTGGAAGCGCATTACCCCGTGGTGAGGTGGTTCCAAGAAGGATGGAGTCGGTGATTGCTCCAGCTACCGCCGATGTAGGACGGCTTGCGTTTATCCAAGAAGAACATCCTCAGGATCTCGAAACGTTACGGGGACGCTCCCGCCGATCGCGGATGGAGCCCCAGCCGTCCCCGCAATGTTTCGAGATCCTGAGGATATTTGGCCAACTCAGTGAACACCTCCCTCTCTACGGCACTCAGCAGGGTTTTTGGCTCTTTCGATTTTCACAGGGTTTCGCAAACAGCCTAGACACCTTAGCTCAACTGAAGCACTTCTGAGTTGCACTGTCGTGATGTCTTCTCTCTCCAGAATTTTCGTACAGTGTGGAGTAGACACTTCAAAACCACCAGTATCCACCAGGTTCAATCAATAAAGCTCAATCAATAAAGGTTCAATCCATGTCAGTCGAGCGAATCGTTCCGGGCAAGCGCCGTCAGCAATGTTTTTCCCATGCAGTTCAAACCTTTTTTGCGTTAATGGCGATAGTGCTGATCTTCATAATTACGAACAGTGCAGAGTCCGCCGGATCCGTCCTCCTTTCATACCAGTTGCCGAATGGAGAGGTGGGTGTGCCATATGCAGGAACCATTTCAGCCAGTGGCGGAATCTCACCCTATACATTCAGCACGGTTGACGGAACGCTGCCCGCAGGGTTGACTTTGAACCGCACAAGCGGAAACATAACGGGCAGTCCGACGATCGCTGCGACGAAATACCTTCGGGTTCGAGTCACGGACGCACGAGGTGCAGTCGTCAGCATACAGGCTCGTCTCGCTATTTTCGTTAGTTCCAACTCGGACATCAGCATTGCGATTTCGCCTACTGCAATGCGCATGGCCTCGGGAAAGAGCCAACAATTCAGTGCAAGCGTGCAAGGCACGAGCAATACTGCGGTTACTTGGAGCGCGAGCGCCGGTTCGGTGTCAAACACCGGAGTAGTGACTGCTCCAGCCGTAACGAGTGATACCCGTGTTACGGTCATCGCGACGAGCGCGGCCGATAGCACCAAGAAGGCGATCGCCAACGTACTTGTTAGTCCCACGGCACCGACCCTCTCCGTCACGACCTCCTCGCTCAATCCGGCGCAGCCAGGAACCGTCTATTCTTCTTCCCTGTCGGCCTCCGGAGGAGTCGCACCCTATCGATG
>QHZV01000373.1:0-1840 GCA_003224785.1 Acidobacteriota bacterium | reverse complement strand
CGTTTCGGCGTCTTCCACTACTTCGAGCGGTGGCTCCGACGGTCCGTCGCAACTTCCCACGACTTATTTCAACACCGCCATGGCAAATACTCCGGCGCTGGGTACGACGATTCTTGTACCTGCAGGGGGCAGTTTGCAGACTGCTCTGAATAAGGCAACATGCGGTGACACAATCAAGCTCGCGGCGGGAGCAACATTCAAGGGCTTGTTCACTCTGCCCGCAAAGCCCTGCGACAACTCGCACTGGATCATCATCCGCACCAGCGCGCCGAATTCCGCGCTGCCTGCCGAAGGATCACGCATGCTCCCCTGCTACACAGGTGTATCGTCGCTTCCTGGACGGCCTTCCTTCAAATGTCCCAGCCTTCAAAATGTGCTGGCGAAGATAGTATTTCAGTCCGTGGGCATCGGCCCGTTCCAGTTGGCCAACGGAGCTAATCACTATCGACTCGTTGGGCTCGAAATTACCAGAGTGGCAGGTAACGGATTCGTAGGAGCGCTGCTTGGCGCGGCAAACGGTGCTTTAGCGCACCACGTCATACTGGATCGCGTGTGGCTTCATGGAACCGCTCAGGATGACACTCAAAGCGCCTTCAATGTGAACAGAATTTCATACGCAGCGCTCATCGACTCCTATACAACAGACTTCCATTGCACCGCCATCACAGGATCGTGCACGGACGCGCACGTAATCGCAGGCGGAACCAGTTCTACTCCAGATTCGGTCAATCGAATCACCGGAAACTTCCTGGAAGCTTCCAGCGAAAACATCTTGTACGGCGGCAGCAGTGCGACCACGACGCCAACAGATATCGAAATTCGCCGCAATCACTTCTTCAAACCGTTAACTTGGAAGAAGGGCCAGTCAGGATTCGTGGGCGGCCCTACCGGCAATCCTTTCGTGGTGAGAAATCTTCTCGAACTGAAAAATGCAGCCCGCGTCCTCGTGGAAGGAAATATCTTCGAGAACAATTGGGGCGGGTTCAGCGAGAGTGGCTATGCGATCCTGCTAACACCGAAGAACCAAGCTGGCGCGAATGGAACAAACCTATGTTCAGTTTGCGCGGTCACGGACGTCACAATCCGCTACAACAAGATCAGCCATACTGGCGCCGGCATCTCAATAGCCAATCTTCCATCCGACAACGGCGGTATTGCGCGTCTGGGCGAACGATACAGTATCCATGACGTCACCATCGATGATATTCAAGCCAGTTTTTATGTCGGTAGTGGAATTCTATTCGAGGTGTATAACAACTGGCCGAAAAATTCTCTCAATCAAATTAGCATCAATCACGTGACTGGATTTCCTGACCCCAAACACAATTTTCTTTCTTTGGGAAACCTTTTGAGCAATCCGCAGATGTTTGGCTTCAAGTTCACCAACAACATTGTGGGACAGGTTTTATATCCAGTTTGGTCGGTCGGGGGTCTCAGCGATTGCGCAAAGTACGATGTCCCACTCACCAGTCTAAATTCGTGTTTTACCACGTGGACTTTCACCGATAATGCGTTCATAGCAACGACCTATCCTCCATCCAAGTGGCCGGTAGGGAATTACTTTCCGACCTCCGCGGGGGCGGTGCAATTCAAGAATTTCAACGGCGGAAAGCTTGGCGATTACACTTTACTCTCGAGTAGCCCATACAGCGGTTTGGGCAGCGACGGAAAGGATTTGGGGGCAGATATCAAAGCGATCGCGTCCGCTACTGCAGGCGTGTACTGAGCTGTATCTGGTTGATAAAAAGGAGTTGCACGCCTGATAGCTGCAGTTGGCCGTGTATCCTAAGTCCAGCCTCTGCCGATTCCGCCATCCCGGCGTGGAAGTATGCGGACACCC
>QHZV01000080.1:5216-12075 GCA_003224785.1 Acidobacteriota bacterium | reverse complement strand
CCTTGGTTCTGAGGTCAGTGAGTGCTACGCCTGTTACGGTCAATCGAGCTCATACTTCCAATGCGTAGGGCGACCTGTTCACGCCAGCAACTTTTTCCTAAATATGTTTTGGACACATGGGTCATTACTGCTCTAGGGGGCAAGGTCGCCACCGAAAACAAGCGCAAGATCCAAGACACGGTGCCACTCACTGACTGGCTATAGCCGGTGAACTGCTCATACAGGAAGTCTCGTATTGACAAGCGTTCAATTCAAGAACAGCATGCTTTCGGCCTATTAAAACCTTTCAATAGAGGTGTCCAATGACTTTCCACCGGCCCATCTCCCAATCTTTATTGCTCGTCTGCCTAAGCGCATTGGCTTCAGCTCAATCCGCGTTCGTGCGCGTCAATCAAGTCGGCTACCCTTCAGGCGGAGCAAAGCGCGCGTATCTTATGGCCTCAGGCGCAGAAACCGGCGCAACATTCGTCATCAAGAACTCGAGCGGCACCACGGTGTTCGGACCCAATGCGATTGGAGCGAGCCTCGGCTCCTGGAGCGGAAGCTATCCCGACGTGTACGCATTGGATTTCAATAATTTCGTGACCGCTGGCACGTACACAATCAGTGTCAGCGGACCTATCGCGGCAACCACATCCCCAACTTTCAAAATCGATAGCGGAGCGAACGTCTACGGAACCGCTCTCGCCAACTCGCTCTTCTTTTATGAAAACGAGCGGGATGGTCCGAACTACATCGCGTCCGGTCTGCGCACGGCGCCCGCACATCTCAATGATGAGACTGCAAAGGTTTATGTCACTCCGAACGCAAATAGTAGCGGTCGCTTCTCAGGAGACCTGGCACCCGCGACGCTTGGCGGATCGCAGCCGGTCATTAACGCATCCGGCGGATGGTGGGACGCAGGCGACTACCTCAAATTTATTCAAACCACGAGCTACACCGTCACCATGCTGATGGTTGGAGTTCGAGACTTCCCCAACCAGATGGGTGCGGGATCTTCCACTTCAAACTTTGTTGCGGAAGGGAAGTTCGGGCTCGATTGGCTGCAGAGCATGTGGGATGACAACAACAAGATTTTTTATTACCAGGTTGGAATTGGCAGTGGGAACGCTCAAACGGTGGCCGATCACGACATTTGGCGTCTGCCGCAGGCAGACGATACTTATAACGGCTGCAGCTCCAAGTATCGATACATTTGCAACCGGCCGGTTTTCGTCAACACGGCCGCGGTGAATTCTTCGAATCAAATTCAATCTGGCGCGCTGATCAGCCCCAATCTGGCCGGCCGCATGGCCGCCGCGCTGGCCATCTGCTACCACCAATACCAGACCAGTAACACGGTGTACGCCAATCAATGCTTGAGTTCTGCAGAGCACATTTTTGATCTCGCGAACACCGCGCCCACTGGCAATCTCCTCACCGTCATTCCGTTTAGCTTCTATCCCGAGAGCGAATGGCGTGATGATATAGAACTAGGCGCCGCGGAACTTTACTTTGCATTGCAGGGATGCGGTACTAGTTGTCCTGCAGGACCTCATCCCGCTTCCTACTATTTGCAACAAGCCGCACATTGGGCGAACGCGTACATCACCGGACCAAATGATGCCGCCGACACTCTCAATTTGTACGATGTTACCGGCCTCGCGCATTTCGAGCTCTATCGTGCGCTTGGGCTAGCGGGAAATCCCGGCGGCACCGGTCTCGAAACTAGCCAGACTGCGTTGCTGGGAGATCTGCAAAAACAGTTGAACAAGGCGATCGCTCAGACCAATACCGATGCCTTCGGCTTTGGCTTTCCATGGGCCACTTACGACACCACTTCTCACGGAGCGGGCCTCGCAGTCATGGCGGCGGAGTACAGTTTTCTAAATGGTCCGGCCCTCAGCGGAGGCATGTCTCCGGCAACTTACGCGTCACGACAACTGGGTAACATTCTCGGCGCAAATGCCTGGGGAACATCGCTGATCGTGAACGATGGCAGCACGTTCCCATTGTGCATGCAACATCAGGTCACGAACCTTGTACCCATGCCGCCGAATGGGCCGCCGTTCCTCTCCGGCGCTGCTGTCGAAGGGCCAAATTCAATTGCCGCAAAGGGAACACTTACGGGAATGGTTAGTTGTCCGCCTAACGGAGTTGACGTGTTTTCGCAATTCAACAGTAAAGCCGTGTACAAGGACTTCGTTCAGTCTTATTCAACAGTAGAGCCAGCTATCGACCTGACCGCCTCTTCGCCGCTGGCCTTTGCATGGCAAATCGCGGGCGCTCCTTCGGGAACACCGTGACTGGACTATTCGGCAATTTGTAAGATCACCGACTTGTTTCACCTCAGGTTCTGGAGGAAATATGAATTACCGCAAGTTGTTCCTGCTGTTTGCTCTTTGCCTTCTCGCGGCAGGCAGCCCTCTTGCAAATGCTCAATACCAAATGCAGGTATACGGTTTATGGCACTGCTATGACGACGCGTGTAGCTGGGCGTCTGTCCCCAACATGACGACGTTCGACTCCAACAATCACTGGATTATTGACCGAAACCATGACAACACATTTCACCCCTCGGTAAATGTAGTTGTGTTGAGCTTCGTCGATCCGGTGAAGCTGATGAACTTGACCAACGACTCTTCAACCGTAAACGGTATCCCGACCGGAATGAACACCGCGGTCATCAACTATTTTCAAAGCCACGGCATTCGCGTGATGATGTCCATCGGCGGCTTCAGCTACATCAGTCATTGGGAGAAAGCTCTGAAGAGTAATGCCACACAACTGGGCATCAACGCCGCTAATGCCGCCAAGAAATTCAATGTGGGAATGGAAATAGATTATGAAAAAAGCAGCAATCCGAACCTCCCTGGGCTACAGCAGTTCGTGAGCGCCTATCGCTCCGTAGTTCCGTATGACCCTAGCGGCAGCAACTACGCGGCGCGGCTGACGATTGACATCGGCGACGGCGACACCTATCTCACATCGCTTGCAAATTACGCCGTCACGCATTGGCTGCAGACGAGCAATCCCGTTCTCGATTATGCGAACGCGATGGTAGCTTCACAAAATACGAATGTCACCACTCTTGAGAGCGGATGGCAGCAGCATGTGAGCGGCAACGGCTCAGTGCCACCGATGGCTCCTGCTAAACTGACAGGCAGTCTGTGGGTCGTTGGCAACACCGTCATTCCAAACTGTAATAACTTCAGCGTGTCCGATGAGGAGACCGCGTTCAACTTCGTCTCAACCGTCCAGCCCTCAGGCTCGGGAACGACGGCAGGCATGCTCGGCTACATGTTCTGGGGCGGCGGATGTCAGGGCAATGGCACCGTTTGCACCTACCCGCCAAACACCTGTGAAGCCGGAGTCGGAACTGGCGCGACTTCATTCAATGTTCCAACGGGAACTTTTGCTCTAAGGCAGCAATAAACCATTCCCCGCTTTGCAGCTATTGGCAGGGCGGAACCTGCAGTTTGGAAGATTTCAAAAGGAGGCGAGATAAGCGCCAAATACGGACGAACGCGCTCGCGGGTCATTACCGACTCGTGTGCCGCGTAGCCCAAATGTAGGAGCAGCATGAAGGTCAGGAAGGCAGCCGGGGTGGGCTAAAGTATCAAAACGCTCCTCCACCAGATGAGCCGTTCACTTCAGGTGCTTGTTCACGGCCTTCGTCATTTGAAACATGTCCAATTTCTTGCCCCCGAAGATTGGCTGTAACTTTTCATCGGCGAGGATTTCACGCTTATTGCTTGGGTTCTGCAGTTTGTTCTTTTTGATGTGAGCCCAAATCTTCTTCGTGACTTCACTGCGAGGAAGCGGTTGTGAACCGACAATTTTTGCAAGGTCTTCTGAAGGCTGCATGGGCTTCATGAACGCACTATTTGCTTTTGTCTTACCTGCTGCTTTTGGCATAGATTCCACTCCATCCTGAAAAATTTGCTGATCAGTGAATTGTATCGGAATAGTGGTTCGGGATTTGCCACTCTTAAGCCACTCGGTTGAGAAAACTCCCGAAGAGTGGTTCGACACTGGAGTCGGCTAATTCTGGCGACAATTCCAATCACTGATTGACTCCCCGTTCTGTTGAATCGGCACAACCAAATTCGCAGGAGACCAAAAATGGGTAGCTACAGTCTCGACATTCCATCCCGCTGCAATTCCAACAGCACGCGAATCCCTCGATAAAAGTTCTCCTTTTCATAGGCCATTTCCCATCGATCTAGCACTCGTCGCAATTCTCGCTGCGCATTGCGAATCGCAACTCGTGCGCGCGGGCGGTCTTTCTGCAAGCGCCTGAATGACCGAAGTCCAGCAACGATTTCTGGCTCTATGCGTTTTCGCGAATTCCGAGCATTCTTGATCCAGCGTGGTGGAATATTGGCACGGAACCTTAGAAACGCGCGAACGGCAGAACCCGCGCTCGACGCGAACAGTTTCGCTTCTCTCGCCATCTTGCCTGCCTCCTGGAGTGTTCCCGAGATAATACGCCAAATTTCCACGGTTTTCTGGAGTGTTCAAGCGATGGTAGACTGCCGCAATGGCCAACAAAAAGAAGAGTAAGAGCAAGCAGAAAAAGTCAAAACGCCCGACCTCCACTGTAAAGAGTAAGGCTACGCAGAGCACGGTGAAGGCGAAAAAGGCGAAGAAAACGCACGCCAATCCAACATCTCGGAAAAAGGCGACCTCGAAAGCAAGCGACAAGCGGAAGAAAAGAGCGTCCATCAGCCCGGAGCGGGAGATCAAGCGAGAGATTCGAAATCGAAAACTGGCTAGCAGCCGCGCTGAATCGGGCGTCCGCTCCGCAGATTTCGAGGGTTTATCGCGCGCCGAGGAAGCGGATTCGGAGAGCGTGGACGAGCTTGTCGAAGAAGGAAACGTGTTTGAAGCTGGAGCCGTTGCAGGTGTGGAAGAAGCCGACGACGCAGATGAGAAAGAGGTACACACGCACGAGCTGCCGGAGGACGATGTTCCAGAGGAGTATTTAGATAAAGATTAGACAGGGGATCTCCGGCGCATCGGTGGCGAACAGAAGAAGGAGACTGCTTCTAAGGCAATCATGACAAGGTAAGCGAAGATAGCGTCTATCCGTCAACTCTTAACTAATATCCCCCCTGGAGCTAACTTCCAACTGAAATTGCTCGTCAAGATTCTTTGCCAGCGTATTCAGTCCGCTGGCTAGCCGTTGTCGCCAGCGCTCGATGGAGAGTCGAGCCAGTTCATCCATGGAGTGTTCGAAATCTTGCAAAGCCTCCGCTGCTTTGGTTTTCAGCGCGTCGGACCCTGACGCAATGATTCCCTGATGGAAAATCCTCATGTTTCCAGCCGCTTCCTCCATCTGATCGCCAATTGTCTGGACGCTGCGCGCAGTCAGTTGTTTCAGCATAGAGTCGGCAACGCTTTCGATTTCGTTGCGTGTATTACGCACCGTGTCGCCGGCCATTTGACTGAGTCGCTGATCGAGACCCGCCTCCAAAGAGCGTACTGATTCGTCTAATTTCCTGATGCGCCCATCCAACTGCTCAACTTTCTCGTACAGCCCCGCGGATTCTGCGGCAATCGAGGATTGAAGTTGTTCAAGGTCCGCCCGGCGACGCTTGTGCTCGTCATTTAAACCGGCTTGCAGGGATTCGGCGAGCTCACCACTCATTCGTTTAAGCTGGTCGCGCCCATCCACGAATTTGCGCTGTAGATCGCTCACTCCATCGCGCAGCTGTTCTCGAACGTGCTCGACGATTCCCGCCGAGATTTCATGTGCTCGTTTTTCGATGAACTCAAGTTCTTCGGTTGATCGGTTCTGAAATTCTTCCCGAACCTCGATGGTTCTTTTATCAATTACTGCCTCAGTCGCCGAAAGCACGCGGGCAGATTGCTGACGCGCTTCGTCCAAGACTTTGGGGCCGAGATACTGCTGGAGACGTTGCTCCAACTGTTCCTGCAATTCGGGCGGAATACTTGAAAGTGACACGTCAAAGCGGCTTCGGTTCGCGTCAGCGCGTGCCAGCTTTTCTTTGATAGCCATTAGTTCGGCATGGAGCGGACGAACTACATCCACGACTATTTTCTTTACATGCTCCTTCGAAAATTGCAGACTTGCCTCTGACCATTCGCTCTGAATGCGTGACACTTGTAGAGAACTCTTAGCAGCGACGGCCAATTGTGAGCCTTTCGGCAGGACCGAGGGGAGCGCAACTGTCCAGTCTTCGGGAAAGTTTTGGAGTCCCCAGAAATTCTGTGGCTGATCGAGCTTCGCGCCCAATCTCCAGCTCTCGCTGTCCGATTCCATCGGCTGGCATGAGACCACCTGGGCTGTCGTGCCTCGCCCATCTTTGCCATGGAATTGGAGCGCAACACCAGGATCGAGTTTTGCGCGCGACCGGATTGCGCAACCGTGTGCGTTCACCACCAAAGTTTCGCAGACTTCAGAAAAGCGGGACCCATCCATGCTGGAAACGAGTATTGGCATCGCGACTGGAACTCTGGAGCTGCGTCGAAGAGAGAGGGCGGTGTTTTCATTGTGCATACGCTGACCTTTGTGGTTCTAGGAATCGATTTCACGTGTGCGAACGCGAGGATTGGCACCTTGGTCACACAATACCTCTAAACTTGAGACCTTGAGGGCACTCAGAGGTATCGAGGACGAGTGTTTTGCAGACGGGGTTCAGTTTCACTTTAGTAACCAGCGCGATAGCCGATCCGCAGTTCACAACTTTTTACGTTTTTTCACGGCTGTTTGACACCTGCTGTGTTTCCTCGAAGTATGTTTGTTCCGGGCTGATCCAGGTAAGCGCCCGGATCAGGAGTCCAGGATGAAAGCCAAACGACCACGAAATGCTCGGACGCGCATGATGCTGCTATTGCAGTTGGCAGTAATCTT
>QHZV01000080.1:0-5178 GCA_003224785.1 Acidobacteriota bacterium | reverse complement strand
AGACCGTGCCGTGGAAGCGGCTATTCAACGTGACTTCAGCCAGGTCCTGGCTATTTCTGAAAAGCAGATTAACCACAAAGCATACGAACTCGCAGACGACGTTCGCAGTGAATTTCCTGCGCCGGGCGAGGCCTGCAACGAGACGCTCGACAGAATCCTTGCGGCGCATCCATATGTTGCTCATCTGATGCTTTACGACCCAAAAAATGGATTCGTAATACGGTCCCAGCCTGACCGGCTGAAAGATGATCCCAGTTTTGGCCATGAGTCCGAGTACTTGTCCAAGATGATGCAAGGCTGGTGGAAACTGGAATACGACGAATTTGCCAAGAAATTGGAGAAATTGGAAGAGAAGGGCACTCCTTATTATTTCGAGGGAGACTGGGTGCAGCGAGGCGACAAGCACGTTTATTTGTCCAACGCGATTTTTTTGAAGACCGACAAAGTGAGTGGCACCCGGGCTCTCGCAGCAATGACCTTCGATGGCGACTACCTGCGAGATCAATTTTTCCCTCAGGCTCTTGAGTAATCATGATTCGCGCGAAGAGCGACTCTACGCCTTTCATCTACGGCACTGGTTGGGATGGAGGCGAGGCCGAAGTGGAGCGGCCCATGGAAGGGGTATTCCAAGGACTTATTCTGGGCATGAAGCTGCGTGGCACGACTCTGGAGGC
The DNA here is from genome assembly GCA_003224785.1 of Acidobacteriota bacterium. Classification (GTDB taxonomy): domain Bacteria; phylum Acidobacteriota; class Terriglobia; order Terriglobales; family Acidobacteriaceae; genus Gp1-AA145. The sequence continues at coordinate 4,504 of QHZV01000080.1, read as the reverse complement.
ATTGGGCGAGCATTGGGTGCACACGAGTTTCTTGATCCTGGGCGGACTCTCTTTCCTGCTGGCGGGAGGCATCTTTCTTACATATCGCAACGTAAGTAAAGAGATGGCCCTAGCGAGACTGAAATCCGATTTTGTTTCAAACGTCTCGCACGAATTACGCACTCCGCTCGCGTTGATTCGGTTGTACGCCGAAACGTTGGAGTTGGGACGCCTCACCGGACCGAGCAAGCACCAGGAGTACTACAGCATTATTCGCAAAGAAAGCGAGCGGCTTACTGCGCTGATCAATAACATTCTGGACTTCTCGCGCATTGAGGCTGGCCGCAAGGAGTATGACTTCCGCGAAACCGACATGTGCGAGTTGGTGCGCAATACGCTCGAGTCCTACCGTTATCAGATCGAGCAAAACGGCTTCACGTTCGAGGAGAAGATCGCAGAAGTTCCACCGCTGAATGTGGATCGTGAAGCGATGGCACGCTCCCTGGTCAACCTCGTTAATAACGCGCTCAAGTACTCACAAGACCGCAAACATATTCGAGTGAATCTGTATCGTGAAGACGGGACCGTGAAACTGGAAGTGGTTGACCAGGGGATCGGCATACCTGCGAACGAACAGCACAGGATTTTTGAGAAGTTGGGCGCACGGTGGGGACGTCGTGGTCGAAAGCACTCCGGGCGCAGGAAGCAAGTTCACTATCACGTTGCCTTTGGGTTGGCCACAAAGCAGCGGCAAAGCAGCATTCGCCTGAATTCTGCTGAAGGAGTAGCAATGGGACGCAGCGCAGTAATTGAGTTTCAGACCAGAACGAGCAGGGTTGGAGAATCTGATATGGCGAGAATCCTGATTGGCGAAGACGAACCGAATATGGTGGCGGGGCTGCGCGACAACTTCGAGTTCGAGGGCTACCAAGTCATTACGGCCCCGGATGGCGTTGCAGGCTTGGAGCGCGCACTCAGCGAGTCTCCTGACTTGGTCATTCTCGACGTGATGATGCCGCGCATGAGCGGGCTGGATGTTTGCAAGCAGCTCAAGAGCAAGCGGCCTTCGATCCCGATCATCATGCTGACCGCGCGAGGACAGGAAATAGACAAGGTCGTGGGACTGGAACTGGGCGCCGACGATTACGTGACCAAGCCGTTTTCGATTCGCGAACTGCTTGCTCGGGTCAACGCCGTACTGCGCCGCTCGCGGATAGTTCCGAAGGAACACGAGCATGTGTCATTTGGTGACGTTGAGGTGAATCTGCGCAGTTGCCAGGTCTCCCGTGGCGGCAAATCGCTTGATTTCTCGTCGAAGGAGTTCGAGCTACTCAAATATTTCTTATGCCATCAGGGGGAGACACTGAGTCGCGATCGCTTGCTTGAAGAAGTTTGGGGGTATGACCGCTTTCCCACGACCCGGACGGTTGATGCCCATATTGTCCACTTGCGGCAGAAGATCGAACCCAAACCCGACGAACCTCGATTCATCCTCACCGTACACGGAACTGGTTACAAGTTTGTAAGTTGAGCGCCAACCTTTCTGGAGATCACTGTGGCAAGCGTTGCGCAAATTCGCAGCCAGTATAGAAACCGGAGGAATACCAGTCCCTCCGAAAACGTTCAAGCTGCTGGTCGAACTCGCCATCGTGCGCTTCAGGATCAGCTTGCCAGTTTAAAGTGCGAACATGACGATCTGAGCCGTTCGGTGTACGAGGCCGCACAAGTGCAGAGAAGGCTTTGCGGACCGCGTCATCTTCGCGCCGGCGGTTATGAATTCGCCAGCGAAATCTTTCCCGTGCGCCATCTTTCGGGCGATTTCGTCAGCGTGATGCAATTTGAGGGCGAGCTAGTATTCGCAATCGGCGATATCGCTGGAAAAGGACCTGTAGCAGCGATGTGGTTTACGCATGTAGTGGGGATGGTTCGTCAGCAGATATTGACCCTCGGCGATCCAGCGGCTGCTTTATCTGCGGTCAATCGCGATCTGCTGTTGGCTGGATTGGAAGTGCCGTTGACCACGCTTTTCCTGGCCCGCGTCAATCTGGAGAACGGCGAGCTTACTTACTGCAATGCCGGGCACCCTCCCGCGCTGCTGATTCGCGAGAACAAGCATGTCGAAGAGCTTAGCGCAGGTGGACATGTGCTCGGGGTGAATTCCGCAACCGCATTCGCGAATGGTATCGCGGCATTATCGTCCGGCGATTCGCTGCTCGCTTGCTCCGATGGAGTTACGGAATGCAGGAATGAGTCGGGGACTGAGTTCGGGACCGAGGGATTGGTCGAGGCAGCTAATAAGTTCTCAGGTTGTAATCCCAGGCACATGCTGTTTTCCGTGCTGGCCTCAGTCGAGAATTTCTCCGGAAGCCAACATCGAGAAGACGACATTGCGCTAGTTGTGTTGCGTCGGTTCAGCAGCTAAGAGACCAGTTGAGCGAGTACACATCGTGCCCGAAACCAATCAATCTCGCCGTATACCCGACAATACGAACAACCTCGGCGTTCTGTCGTACATAACAACTGCGTTAGAAGACCGTCCCAGCCGGGTGAACGACGCGTCTTTGATTCGAGCTGCACAGCAGGGTGATGCCGCTGCTTTCGAGCAGCTCGTCCACAAATATGATCGCGCAGTTCTTCGCCTCACGGTCCATCTAACCGGCTCGCAGGAAGATGGTCAGGACGTCTATCAGGAAGCGTTCCTGCGCGCGTACGTAAACTTGGCGCGGTTCCGTTTCGAGTGCTCGTTCTACACCTGGATTTATCGGATAGCCAGCAATCTTTGCCTCGATCACCTTCGCAAACGCCGCTTCCGAAGCCGCGAGCTAATCACAACAAATTCACCTGACGGAGGGGAACGGGAAATTCTGGAGTACATTGCCGATGAAAGCGCCGGCGCGAGTCCTGAGCGAAGCTTGATTCGTCGCGTGCTGCGGGAGCACATCGCCCGCGCGCTTAACAACCTCTCGCCTCGCGAACGGATGGTTTTCGAATTAAAGCATTATCACGGCTTGCAGCTTAAGACCGTGGCCGGAATTCTCAGCACGACGGAGGGTACCGTCAAAAACACGCTTTTTCGCGCCACACATAAACTGCGTCTGCAACTCTCTGAGCTGCGATAGGACTGTGAATCTTCAGTGTTGCGTTGATTTGTCGCGATCCGATCCGTATTACTCCATCACCTACTCAGGTCCCTCGAATGATCGCAAATTAATGTGACGCGATGATTCCGGGGAACCAGTGCATCGCATTTGCGTGATATAGCTTGCGAAGAACCGCCGGCGGCAGGCCAAGGCCCTGTGTCTGATGACCGTCGTATTGAAACTTGTCTTGGGTAGCGAAATAACGCCAGTCGTTCGCGTATTGTTCTTCCCATTCTTTGATGACGTCCGCGGGAGTTGCTTCTTTTGAGACACCGAGATCGGTGCCGTAAACAATCCGGTCCTGATACTTCAAAATAAAGTTGCGGACCCGGTCACTGGGCAACACCACAAGGTGCACCACGCGAGCGGCGGTATCCACAGCGAAATTTGGATAGCGATCCAGGCGCTGACCTAATCCATCGAGGTCGTCTTCCATGCTGCCGAGGTGGGCGCCGACGACACGTAGCTTCGGGTTCTCGGCAAGTAAGTGATCGCGCGCGTCTAAAATCTGCTGCTTCTTGGGCGCGTTCGGTTTCTTGTACATGTACCAGAACGGATTCTCCTTGTAATAGGGGTAGTCCAAGCCTGTTGGGTTCGGAGGCTGCCAGGCTTCGTCCGGTTCGGCTTGATGCGCGATGAGAGTGCGATTGTGTTTCTCGATATCGCGATAGATTGCCCCGAACGCTGGATCGTCGGCGAGGACGTAGCGGCCGTTTTTGTCTTTCAACTCCATACCGATGTTTTTCCAAATTTTCACTGCGACAGCGCCTTTGGCAAAGTCTTCGTCTATGCCGCGGATTGCGGAGGCAGCGAAATCTCGATCGCTAAAGCGAAACGGATCGAAACTGGTGCATAGTGCCGCGTGGCCGTGGCTTGCTTGGAGAACTGCGTCGGCATCCCGCCGCTCGGTGTTCAGATCTTTTCGATACGCCTCCTGATCCGGATCGCCTTTAGCCACGTGCGTGTGAGTGTCAATCGGCTCGAGGGCCGCAAGCGCGTGGAGATCGGGTTTAGACGATGGCGGTGCCTGTGCTGATGAAATCGAAAAAATAAGGGTCAGTACGAGCACAATTTTGCAGGCACGCGTAGGCATGGGAAAGGACCTCCTCGGCCAAAAATAGGTATACCCAGTTGATAAAGCGATCAGATATTAATACATCCGTCGCCGCTTTATGCACTGTTATGTTCGTTTAAGATCGAATACGAGCTAAGCTTGCTCCGATCCGTCCTGATGGGAGGTGCGACTTGAACTCCGCCGAAACTGGTCTTACTCGGTTTGTTAGCTGCGCCATTCGAAGTTGCATAACTACGGCGCTTGTGTCCTGCTTTTTTTTGCCGGTGCAAGCTGCTGATACGGAGCTCACGCAAACAAAGCTAGCTCATAG
>QHZV01000079.1:9784-11558 GCA_003224785.1 Acidobacteriota bacterium | reverse complement strand
TGCATCGGCCACAGCGGCCAGGGCGTGAGCGGCGAGCGATCCGTGGGCGGCATGGGCATGATTTCAAATTGATGCACTGACGCAGCCTTCTGCCGGTGAACAGTACCGAGACAGTCCGCACCGGTGTCGCCGCCGCCAATGATAACGACGCGTTTGCCGGTGGCCAAAATATCAGCCGAGGCATCGAGAGTGTCGCCGTGGCAGCGCTTGTTCGATTGCGGCAGATAGTCCATTGCGAAATGAATGCCGTTCAATCCTCTGCCGGGAACATTCAGATCGCGCGGGGCCTCAGCCCCGCCCGCCAGCAGAATGGCATCGAACTCGCGCTGCAAATCTTCTACCGGAACCGAATGTCCAACATGAGCGTTGGTTACAAACTTCACTCCTTCGGCTTCCATCTGCTCCAGGCGCCGGTCCACGATGTGCTTTTCCATCTTGAATTCCGGGATGCCGTAGCGAAGCAAGCCGCCAATGCGGTCAGCCTTCTCGTAAACCGTAACCCAGTGTCCAGCGCGATTCAGTTGTTGCGCGGCGGCAAGCCCTGCCGGCCCTGAGCCAACGATAGCAACTTTTTTTCCCGACCTGAACTTCGGCCGCTCCGGGCGAATGAATCCTTCTTGCCATCCACGTTCAACAATGCTCTTTTCAATCTGCTTAATTGTGACTGCCGGTTCGTTGATACCCAGCACGCAAGCGGCCTCGCACGGAGCCGGACAAATCCGTCCAGTAAATTCAGGAAAATTGTTGGTTGAATGAAGCTGCCGTAACGCTTCTTTCCAGCGCCCGTTATAGACAAGATCATTCCAGTCAGGGATGAGGTTGTTTACAGGACAGCCGGTATGGCAGAACGGCACGCCTCTCTTCCGGAAAATCCTGATAGATCTCAAACCAATCGTTCACCCGCTCGGCGACGGGACGACGAGTGGCAGCTTCTCGCGGATGCTCCATGAATCCCGACGCCTTACCCATGGAGCGCCTCCGCTAATTCGGGCACAAGCACCGGCTGGCCCGGAATGTATTGCTGATGCGAACGCAGGATGCCCGACACACGCTTGAACTCATGCGGAAAGATTTTGATGAAGCGCGGCAACATCTCTGTCCAATTTTCAAGAATGTTTTGTGCGCGCTTGCTTCCAGTCAGCTCAAAGTGCCGTTCAATTAATCCATGAACCAGTTCCACATCTTGCGGCTCAATCACCGGCTCGAGATCAACCGCCGCCAGATTACAGCGCTTCTCGGTGAAATCACCTTTCTCGTCGAAGACATAGGCAATGCCGCCACTCATTCCGGCCGCGAAATTTCTGCCGCACGAGCGAAGCACCACGACCAAGCCGCTAGTCATGTATTCGCAGCCGTGGTCGCCGACTCCCTCCACAACCGCGGTCGCACCGGAATTGCGGACGGCGAAGCGCTCGCCTGCAACGCCGCTGAAGAAAGCCTCGCCGCTAGTGGCACCATAGAGCACGACATTACCGATCAAAATATTTTCTTCCGCAGCAAAGCGCGACTGCTTCGGCGCATACACGATCAGCCTGCCACCGGAGAGTCCTTTGCCAACGTAGTCATTGGCATCGCCCTCGAGCGTCATCGTCACGCCCTTGGCGAGAAATGCGCCGAAGCTTTGGCCGGCGGAACCGTCGAACTTGATGCGAATCGTATCGTCTGGCAATCCGTCCGATCCGTAGCGCCGCGCGATCTGTCCGCTGAGCATCGCGCCTACGGTGCGGTGAACGTTGCGAATCGGAAAACTCATTTCGACAGGAGCACGGTTTTC
>QHZV01000079.1:0-9497 GCA_003224785.1 Acidobacteriota bacterium | reverse complement strand
CCTGCGTAGCGATGCCGACCGAACAGGTATTCAAATGACACTTGCGGAGCATGATGCAGCCCATCGCAACCAGCGGAGTGGTTGCGAATCCGAATTCCTCCGCTCCGAGTAGGGCCGCGATGACCACGTCCCGTCCAGTTTGCAGCTTGCCATCGGTCTGAACGCGGATACGGCTGCGGAGGTCATTCATGAGCAAAACTTGCTGCGTTTCCGCGAGGCCCAATTCCCAAGGGATGCCGGCGTGCTTGATCGAACTGAGTGGAGAAGCGCCCGTGCCGCCACTGTCGCCTGAAATCAGGACAACATCTGCATGGGCCTTCGCAACCCCTGCGGCAACCGTGCCGACACCTATCTCCGAAACCAGCTTCACGGAAATTCGTGCCTGCGGATTCGTGTTCTTCAAATCATAAATCAGTTGTGCCAGATCTTCGATGGAATAGATGTCGTGATGCGGCGGTGGAGAAATCAGCCCCACGCCGGGTATCGAATGCCGCAAACGGGCGATGATGCCGTCCACCTTGTGGCCGGGAAGCTGGCCGCCCTCGCCCGGCTTCGCGCCTTGTGCCATCTTGATCTGCAGCTCATCGGCATTGACCAAATAGTTCGTGGTGACGCCAAACCGTGCCGAGGCCACCTGTTTGATCGCGCTGCGACGCCAATCACCATTCACATCCTTCTTGTAGCGATCTTCGTCCTCGCCGCCTTCGCCGGTATTCGACTTGCCTCCGATCCGGTTCATTGCAATCGCCAGCGTCTCGTGCGCTTCCTTGCTGATCGATCCGAAGGACATTGCGCCAGTCGTGAAGCGCTTCACGATCTCTTTTGCAGGCTCGACTTGGTCGATAGGGACTGGCTTACGAGCCTTCTTGATCTTCATCAAACTACGCAGCGTAGCCAAATTTTGGCTTTGCTGGTCTATGAGATCTGTATATTCCTGGAACGTTTTGAAATTTTGTTCGCGAACGCTGTGCTGCAGCTTGCTGATGGTGAGCGGGTTCAGCAGGTGATATTCGCCATTCACGCGGAAGTGATAGCTGCCACCAACCGTCAACTCGGTATCTGCGTCCGTGACCGAACGGAACGCAAATTCGTGCTTCAGTTGCGCCTCGCGCGCGAGAACATCCAGACCAACACCGCCGATGCGGGAGCTTGTGCCTGAGAAATAGGCATCAACGAGATCTTTATTTAGGCCGATGGCCTCGAACACCTGCGCGCCGCGATAGCTTTGCAGGGTTGAAATCCCCATCTTCGAAAAAGTCTTGAGCAGGCCTTTGTTGATAGCCTTGACGAAATGCTTCAGCGCGGCATCCGAGTTCATGCCGCCGGGCAAATACCCTCTGCCCGCGAGGTCTTCGAGTGTTTCGATCGCAAGATAAGGATTTATTGCGCTCGCACCGTAGCCGATCAGCAGGGCAAAGTGCATTACTTCCCGGGGCTCTCCGGATTCGATAATCAAAGCCACCAGTGTTCGGGTTTCTTCACGGACCAATAAGTTGTGGACCGCCGACAATGCAAGCAGACTTGGAATCGGCGCGTAGTCTTTGTCAACGCCTCGATCGGAAAGGATCAGCAGTGTGTACCCGGATTTCACCGCCAACGATGCGCGTTTAGAAAGCTCGTCCAGCGCAGATCGCAATCCCGCTTCGCCATCAGCAGCGCGGAACAGCGCTGGCAGAGTGATCGCCAACAAATCTCCGCGCGAAACCCGGCGCAACTTTTCCAAGTCGCGATTCGAAAGAATGGGATGGGGCAGCTTCAGGGTGTGGCAATTCTCCGGCGTCTCATCGAGGATATTGCGCTCAGTTCCGATGTAGCTGATGAGCGACATCACCATCTCTTCGCGGATAGGATCGATCGGCGGGTTCGTCACCTGCGCAAAAAGTTGCTTGAAATAATTAAAGAGAGGCTGCGGCTTGTCACTGAGGCAAGCCAGTGGTGTGTCCGTTCCCATCGAGCCGATGGGCTCTTCGCCTCTAGCGGCCATCGGCTCAATGATCATCTTCAGATCTTCGTCGGTGTAGCCGAACGCGCGTTGCCGCGCGAGGATGGTCGCATGATCAGAGGCGTGTACGCGCACCGGCTCAGGCAATTGATCGAGCGTGATCTGATTTTCTTTCAGCCAATCCCCATAAGGCTGACGCGCGGACAAACGCTTTTTGATTTCTTTATCGGAAATGATCCGCCCCTCGACGGTATCTACCAGAAACATCTTGCCCGGCTGCAGTCGGCCTTTGCGTTTCACCTTCTCAGGCGGAATTGAAAGCACACCAGCTTCCGAGGCCATCACAACCAGATCATCATCGGTAACCACGTAGCGGCCGGGACGCAAACCATTTCGATCGAGAGTTGCACCGATGAGCTGCCCATCGGTGAAAGCGATTGCCGCAGGCCCGTCCCACGGCTCCATCAGTGAGCAGTGGTACTCATAAAATGCGCGCTTCTCCGGCTTAATGTGAGGATTACCCGACCACGCTTCTGGAATGAGCATGGCCATTACGTGGGGAACACTGCGTCCTGCCTGGAATAGCAGTTCCACTGCGTTATCGAAGCTCGCAGAATCGCTGCCGCCGGGCTCGATGATAGGGAACAGCTTCTTGATGTCATCGCCGAACAATGGCGAATCGAGAATGGACTGGCGCGCATGCATCCATGCGACATTGCCTTTAAGCGTGTTGATCTCCCCATTGTGTGCAACATAGCGATAGGGATGCGCCAGCTTCCAGCTGGGAAAAGTGTTCGTCGAGAAGCGCTGGTGCACCAGACAAAGCGCGCTCTCCGCATCGGGATCAGAAAGATCTCCGTAGAAGTTGGCGATCTGGGGCGCAAGCAGTAGGCCTTTGTAAACGATGGTGCGACACGACAGCGAAGGAACGTAAAAGAATTCTTTGTCTTCGATGTCCGATTCGGCGATTTCCAGCTCCGCTCGTTTCCGGACGACGTAGAGCTTCCGCTCGAAAGCGTCTTCATCCATTTCCGGCGGACGCGCGACAAAGATCTGCTGAATATATGGTTGCGATGCTCGCGCGACCCGGCCGATGGCGTCACCATTCACAGGCGTATCGCGCCAGCCCAGAACACTGAGTCCCTCTTCGCGAATAATGCGCTCGAGCACTCCTTCACAGTTCAAACGCGGATGCTTCTCGACCGGGAGAAAAGTTATTCCGACGGCGTATTCTCCTAGCGCAGGCAGAGCAAATCCAAGGCTCTCGCATTCGCGCGCAAAGAACTTGTGCGGAATTTGGATGAGCACTCCGGCGCCATCGCCAGTCTCGGGATCGCAGCCGCATGCGCCACGGTGCGTGAGATTGATCAGGACCTGAATTCCCTGCTGAATGATCTGATGGCTCTTTTCGCCGCGAATGCTGGCGACAAAGCCCATGCCGCAGGCATCATGCTCGTGCGCGGGATGATAAAGACCCTGCGCCGGCGGCAAACCGTTATTTGTCTTCCAGCGTTTCAGAAATCACTCCGGGAGAAGTCTCGTTGGTCGTTCCTCGGTCGCGAAACCGGCAAAACGATCTATGCGCTTACAGCAATAAGGAAGGCGCTTAGCATTGGCAAGGCAGTAGTCAGATTTCGGAACTGCCAACAACCAATGGCCAACAGCCCACGACTGGTTTCTAGATCGCGCGCACGACCCGTATATATCTTTGTTACAGGCATTTGGGGTGCAAAGTAAAATTCAGAATTTCGATTAGGCGAATGGAATTTTTGAAAACGCACTCCACCAGTGTGGTGCGTACCGAAGTTCGTAAAAGGGGGGCTCCTTGCGGTTTTTTCGATGCGCTCAATTCAAAAAGCAGCTTTAGCGACGTGCGCGGTTCGGGTATATTAATCTGTCATGGCGTCCATGTCTCAGACAGGCTCGATGCCCCGCACAATCAGCGGGACACGAATTAGTGTCTGGCGTGGGCGTCGTTGAGCTGGACTTTAACGCATCTGCTCAAGACCCACAGCCGAATAACGGCGGTGGGTCTTTCGTTTTGTGGGTGTAATTTGCGTTGTAATTTAGTCTATTTGGGGTGGTCGATTTGGAACAATTGGGAGTGATAGCCAGGTGATCGTGATGAAGTTCGGTGGAACATCGGTCGAAAGCGCTGACGCGATCGAGCGCGTTGCCCGCATTGTGACCAGCCGTCTAAAGCGGTCGCCCGTAGTTGTGGTCAGCGCCATGGCAAGAGTTACAGATCAGCTTGTCGCCATGGGGAACATTGCCGCGGGCGGCGATTGCGATGCCGCCATCAAACTGCTGCAGTCGCTTCGAGAGCGTCACTTTCAGACCGCGATCGAACTTCTGGGAACCAAACGCGGCGCCACTCTCGCCCCCAAGCTGGAAAAGCATTTTTCCGAGCTTGAGAACTTTTTGCGAGGATTAGCTGCTGTCCGTGAACTGACTCCGCGCGGCACCGATTATTTACTTTCGTTCGGAGAGCTGATTTCCAGCATCATGGTGGCGGACGCGTTCGCGGTTCGGGGACTGAATGCCGCATGGGTGGATTCGCGTCAGTGCCTGATCACGGACGCAACCCACACCCGCGCTGTGCCGCAAATGGAGCAGACACGGGAACGATGCAAGAAGAAAATTGTGCCGCTGGTTTCGAAGAAAAGGGTCGCGGTGATGGGAGGGTTCATTGCTGCGACTGCTGCAGGGGTTCCGACCACCCTCGGCCGCGGCGGTTCCGATTATTCGGCCGCAATAATTGGAGCGGCATTGGATGCCGATTGCATCGAGATCTGGACTGATGTTGAAGGCATGATGACGACCGATCCAAGACTCTGTCCGGATGCCAGAACCATCAAGCGCATCAGCTTCAATGAAGCCGCCGAGCTCGCGTATTTCGGCGCGAAAGTCCTGCACCCAGCAACTTTGCTTCCGGCAATTCACCAGAACATTCCGGTGTACGTGCTGAACTCGCGCAATCTCAAGAGCACCGGCACGCAAATCACCGCCCAAGCGCCGCCCAGTCAAGACGTTTTTCGCGCCATCACTGCCAAGAATGGAATCAGTATTGTGAACGTGGTGGCTTCGCGCGGGGTCATGGTGCACGGATTCCTGCGATCGGTCTTTGAAGCCCTAGATCGTCATTCGAGCCCGGTAGATATTGTCGCCATCTCGGAAGTCAGCATGTCGTTCACGATGGAAACCAAGCGGCTGGCAAAAGCCCTGCTCTCCGAACTTGAGCAAATTGCCGATGTCGCTTGCGAAGATCGGCAGGCGATCATCTGCCTGGTTGGGGAAGATATCCATGGCAAGCCGGGTATCGCCGCGAGCGTATTCAATATCATCGCTAACGCAGGCGTAAATATTCGCATGATTTCTCAAGGCGCATCGGAGATCAACATTAGTTTTGTGGTTCAGGAGAGCGATGTGCCTAAGGCCGTGCGCCACCTGCACGCACATTTTTTCCCTGCAAAATCGAATGTAGTTCTCGCTCAAAAGAAGAATGGTGTTGTGGGACGCCGCCCCAACGGCACTGGCACGCGTGCGGTCAGATCTCGGAGCGCGGCCGCGGGTGCTGCTGCAAGTTTGGAGCTTCGGGCGTCTCGCGGTTATGAAAGAACTAGAGATTGAGAGTCACATGACAGCGCCTCCTAATATCGCGATGGCACCCGTCGCATCAGATTTGTCGAAGCCTAACAAAGTTCTGGATGTGGCAATCGTCGGCTTCGGAACGGTGGGTAGTTCCGTCGCTCGTATCTTGTCTGAAAATTGCCCTGCTGGACTGCGGCTAACTCACATTTGCAATCGCAACATTCAACGCAAGCAAGTTGACTGGCTGCCCAGCACTGTTCGCTGGACGGAGAACATTGACGACATCATTTCCTCGGACGTGAATATTGTTGTCGAGCTCATCGGCGGACTGGAACCGGCCGGCGGTTGGGTCCGCAGCGCTTTGCGCGCGGGCAAGTCAGTAGTTACCGCTAATAAACAACTCATCGCTCGCCGTGGAACCGAACTTATTCGCCTGGCTCGCGAAAATCATCAGTATCTGGCCTTCGGAGCATCGGTCGCCGGCGGAGTCCCGGTCATTTCTGGATTGCAGGAGGGGCTCGCCGCAGATGAACTAGTCCGGCTTTGCGGAATCCTCAACGGCACCTGTAATTACATTCTCACCCGCATCGAGAGCGCCGGCATCTCGTTTGAAGCGGCGCTAAAGGAAGCGCAGCAATTGGGCTTTGCCGAAGCTGATCCGTCTGAAGATATTGAAGGCCACGACGCTCGCGCGAAACTCACGATCCTTGCGCGTGCCGGGTTGCGCGTTTCGGCTAATCCGCTAGACATTCAGGCGCGGTCAATTGCCAGCATTGAGCCCGTGGACTTCGAATATGCGAAGCTGCTGAACTGCACTATCCGGCAGATTTCGCGGGCTGAAAAGGCTGTGGGCACGCTTTTCGCTTCTGTGCAACCCACGCTCGTGCACGACTCTTCGCCACTGGCAGCCGTTGAAGGCGGCCAAAATCTAGTGATGTCCACGGGAAAGTTTGGGGGTGAGACTGTCTTCGCAGGACATGGCGCTGGCGGAAATCCAACTGCAGTGGCAGTCGTCTCGGACTTGATTGCAATCGTCCGCTCACGCCAAAATAACGGTGTTGCACTGGATGAAGGCACGACTTCCGCCCTGCCGGTCAGCGCCGATTTCACATCGCGGCATTATTTGCGGTTTATGGTTAGGGACGAACCCGGAATTATCGCTGCACTTGCGCTGATTTTCTGCCGATCGGGCATCAATATTGATTCGGTATTCCAGAAATCCGGATATCCGAAATCGAAACTGCCCTTTGTGATTACGCTCGAGCCTTGCAGAAATTCGCTGGTGGAAGAATCCTTGAAGCACATAGCCGAATTGGATTTCCACGTCCAGCCTTGCCTGAATCTTCCCATCCTTGATTAAATATCAGGTATTAAATATCAGGCAAACAGAGGTACGCCGAACCCATCAGGCATGAAGCCTACGCGCTCCATGGCGGTTGTCGCTTCCGGGTTTCGCATGAAAGTGTTCCATACAAATTGAGAGCGGGCATTCTCCGCCATCAGCATGCTGATTCCCAAATCAATTCCCAGCACATATTTGCTGGCCCAGCCGGTGAGCGGATTGAATGCGTCCACGAAGCCATACTTCTTCCACATGTGTTCACCGTAGTGCGAACGTGCTGGTACCAGGCTGCCGTCAATCGGACCTAATAGGGGCGGCCCGCCCCACGCGACGTAGCCCGCACTAGAATCTGAATCCGTGATTCCCCAAACGTCGCCCGAGTAGCACGGAAACTTTTGGCCTAACTCGACGCAAAACTCACGATGAGCGTGGGATGCGATCATCGAGTTCTCGAAGTAATTCGCGTAATCGTCGTGCTTGTCGCGGAAATCGAACCAGGCGTGGGAAAACTGATGTACGAACAATGGCGCCGGAGACGAAACGTATTGTCTGCCTCCATAAACCATTTTCGGTCGCCGCACAGCATTCCAGCATTCCGCCGGAATGGAGTGGGTTGGCGATCCGATGGCGAGCAAATACAGCATCATGGATTCGCAATACGAATCCCATCGCAGCCTGCTAAAGCCATGCTCGGGCTTCCAGTCGAGAGCGAAAGTATTGCCGCCGTTGAGCGCCCAAGGCCACTCAACCCGGTTGAAAATTGCGGTCGCGTCACGATCGATTCTGGCAATCTTAAAGTATTCCCGGCAGGTAAGAACACCGCAGAGCAAGATCGCATTATCGATCGGCGAGATTTCAGAGGCCCTTGCCCGTTCTCCAGTCGCAGCGTTCACGAAGTGATATAGGAAGCCGTGTTCGACTTGCGCACCTTGCGCCAAGAAACGGACCGTTTTTGCGACACGTTGTTCGATCTGCGCCTGAGGACGATATTTTCGTTGATGTCCGATGCACAAGGCGGTGAGACCGAAACCGGTGGCTGCGATGCTGGCAATTCCGGGCGAGCCGCCGCCGTCGGCGTTGGCTTTGTCCATCACCAAACCGGTAACCGGGTTGGTCTCGTTCCAAAAGAACTCGAATGCCGCGCGCTCGATCTCCTCAAGCAACTGGTCGTCGCTGAGGGCGGGTGCATATTGAGAGCGCGCGAGTACACTTGAGGCCAGAGTTTTTCCTGTTAACGGAAGAACTGCGGCCCCGGTCAGCGCCACGCGAAGGAATTGACGACGGGTCGGATTCATCTACACACGAATTGTGCTCTGATTATCAGCGAGAACTGTTTTTTTCAGATCAGTGAACTAGTCTGAAAATAAAGTTTTTTCGCTGCGCCGTGAACTTTTTTCACGAAAGCTAGTTCAGATCGCGACAATTCTTCTCTGTCCGCATGTTGTCGCGTCAGGAGTCGCAAGTCAAAGAAATCTCGGCCATCTGAATAACGCTAGTAATTAAGACGAACGCCTTAGCCCGCTTTACCGCCACACCGAGAGGGCATCATGAAATCGGTGTTTATAATCCTGTGGGCGGCTTTCTTCAGTGGTGAAGGAACCCCGGCGACTGGTAGCGTCTGGCACACCGCCTGTCAAACCTTGCACCTGGTTTGGGCATCTTTGTTGAAGCCATCGCGTCAGCCCTAACCGTGTCGGGCCAGGATTCGGGCCTAATGTCGCAAAATGAAAATGTCTGGAGCAGTTGGCGAGAGCGCCTCTCAGCCCTCCGCAACGTTCCGCCGATCCTGAAGATCGTGTGGGACTCGGGCCCCGGTGTGGTCACTTTCGGGGTTGTCGCGCGGATCATCGCGGCACTGCTCCCCGTAGCCCTCGGTTACATTCCAAAGCTGATCATCGACATTCTTGAGCGAATCCTACACGCGCACAGCTCTGTTCCTGTGCAGCTATGGTGGCTGGTAGGCGCCGAATTCGGGCTTGCCGTTCTGAGCAGCATCGTCACGCGGATGATTGATTACTCCGACGCGCTGCTTGCTAATAAGTACACGCGTCACGTCGGCATTCAGGTGATGAAGCACGCCTCGGCTTTGGATCTTACAGCTTACGAAGATCCCATTTTCTACGACCGCCTGGAGCGCGCCCGTGTACAAGCGACAGACCGGTTGGTGATGATCCAATCCATCGGGCGGCTTCAGTTGCAAATGATCACGGCTATCGGCTGGGCGGTCGCGGTTATGATCTATTCCCCCTGGTTGATGCTGCTGCTCATCGCGGCCGTATTGCCCGCATTTATTGGGGAGACCCATTTCGCATTTCTCGGTTATGCCAAGAATTTCCGGCAGACCCCGATTAAGCGTCAACTTGATTATCTTCGCCAGGCGGGAGCCACGAAGGAAGCAGCAAAGGAACTGAAGCTGTTTAGCCTGGGCAGCTTTTTTACGGAGCGCTTCGCCAAGCTTTCTGACATTATTTATCACCAGGACGTCGACCTTGCGAAACGGCGGCTTGCAGTTGGCTCGGCCCTGTCGTTCGTGAGCACCGGAGGCTATTACGGTGCGTACGCGTACGTAATTTGGCGCACCATTTCGGGCCGATGGACGATTGGCACGTTTTATTTCCTGAG
>QHZV01000372.1 GCA_003224785.1 Acidobacteriota bacterium | reverse complement strand
AACGATATGCGCAGAGGCATCGAATCCACGGGCTTTTGCTCGTTCCGAAGTCGCCCCATCGGCGATTGCGCCTGTCGCAGAACTGTTCCCGTCAATTCCGTCTGAGCCGGCGCTTAGAACGCAAATGTTTACTCCCGAGATTTTTCCCGCGCAATACAGTGCGAACTGCTGATTGCGTCCGCCGGTTGCGCCGTTTTCAACATGCACGGTGACTTCGCCGCCAGAGAGCAGACACACACGTTCGTGTTTCTGCCGCAGCTCACGAATTTTCCCGAGCAGATAGTCCGCGGCCCTGGCGTAATCCCAATCATCACAGGTGTTATCGATTTCCACGATGAAACCTTGTCGCTGTGCTTCTTTGCCAGCGGCCGCGATCAGAGCGGAGTTCGACAAGATCGTCCACCAGCGCGCGCGGATGAACGCCGGGTCGTCGGATTTGGGGGTTTCTTCGAGAGCATGGCGCTCAAACAATGCCTGCACTGAATGCGGAAATTGCATCTTGTATTTCGCTCGGAACTCATAGCAATCTTCTGCAGTGGTTGAGTCCGGCATCGTCGGCCCAGAAGCGAGGGCGTCAGGTGTATGGTCAGGAACATCCGAGACCAATATAGAAACCTGCTGCGCGGGATAAGCAGCTTGCGCCAGCCGTCCTCCCTTGATTGACGACAGATGTTTGCGAATCGCGTTGATCTCGTTGATGGATGCTCCCGAGTGCACCAGCACGCGATAGGTCTCGATCAGGTCATCCAACGTGATTTCGTCATCAATCGGTTTCTCCACCGTCGCCGAACCTCCGCCACTCATCAGGTAGATAACCAACGATGCCTCATTCATCGTATTCAGTGATTTCAGCATCGCGTCTGCCGCACGAATGGAATCCGCGTTGGGAAGCGGATGTCCGCCGTGAAAATAGCGGAATCCGCGGATGTGGAATTCAGGTTCAATTGGGCTCGCAACGATGCCTTCGAATCTTTCTCCTGCCTGCTCGTGCAGCGCGGTCAGCATCGAATGCGCAGCTTTGCCAATCGAGATCACAAACACGCGACTGTGCGAATTCAAGTCATAAAGGTCTTCGCAGATCCGCAGCACGCCGCGTTCACACGAAATGTGCCGGGCGAATGCTTGCTTGATACTTGATTCGCGCAGCGCGTGATCGAAAATGTGGCGCGCGATCTCTTTCATTGGATCGTGTCTCTAATCCATGCTTCAATCGCTTCCCGCATCTCACGCAACCTTCCTTCAAAGAAGTGATCAGCGCTATCAATGATCACCAACTTCTTCGGCTCAGGCAGCGAACTCACAAGCGCTTCCAGTTTTGCGCGTGGACCATATTGGTCCCTGCTACCACTTACAAACAACTTCGACTTGGCGCACGAATGCAGGAAATCGAGATCGTAGGTGCGATCATCCACGGGCTGGACTGGAACGCCGAGGCCGATTACGGCTCTTACCCGCTCGTCAGGACACGCCGCGCGTAATCCCACAGCGGCTCCGAACGAAAACCCAGCAAAAATCAGCAGCAAGCGAAATTCGACATTGAGCCAGTCCAGAGCTGCACGCACGTCATCGGCTTCTTCGACGCCGTGTCCGTGCTCTCCCTCGCTCAATCCGAACCCGCGAAAGTTGAACCGCAGCACCGGATACCCAAAACTGTTCAGCGCCTTCATCGCATGGAAGACGACTTTGTTGTGCATCGTGCCGCCATAAACCGGATGGGGATGACAAACGAGCGCAGCATGCGTGGCGTTTTCTGCGCCGGAGTTGAGCAGCGCCTCGAGCTGGCCTGCAGGGCCTTTGATGAAAAGCGAGCGGATTGACGACCCGGTAAATGGCACGTGCCAGATTACATGGAGTACAAAGAAAAAGGCTAACCCATCGCTGGAGAACAATTTTGTCGTCCCGAGCGGAGCAAATCGTCTCGGTA
>QHZV01000078.1:11617-12580 GCA_003224785.1 Acidobacteriota bacterium | reverse complement strand
ACAAACGTGAGGAGAAATACTAACGGAAAGACCACGACACCCGGCGAAGTGGTCTGGTAAACCATATACACGATCAGGAACACGACCATGATCAGAAAACCGAGAACAGAGGCGGCGACAGACAAGGATGCCAGACCGAGATCGCCCGATTGATGTACGGTTTCTGCGATCGCAACGAAATGAAAAATCATGCCGAGATAGGCGGCATGCAATGAGAGCCGGTTCAGAAGTTCCTTGGTGCGGGTGAGGGCGACGAGGACATAGAGGAGTCCCAGGCCATAAAGCGCGAGAGCCACCCGGAGCCAGATGTTTGCCATGTTGAAGGTATGCCGCTTTGGCTAATTATAGCGGCGCTAGGCGAAAAGCATTTACCGCGAAGGTCGCAAAGAAAACCTAACCAGATCAGCGCTTCTTAGTCGCCTTCTTTGGCGTTGGCTTTTTGGGCGCAGCCTTTTTGATTGGCTTCGCGGGCGCCTTTACCGGCGGCGCTGGCTTGCTTGGCGCGGACTTACTTACGGCGGGCTTACCCGCGGCGGGCTTTGCAGGAGGTGTTTTCGCCGCAGGAATGGGTGGAACGGGCGCAACCGGCACCGCAGCGCCTTTGCCCTTCTTTTTTGCAGCGGCCGGCGGCACAGCCACCGGTGCGGCTGCGGCTTTCGCTCCGCGCCCACGCCGTGGAGGTGGCGGAGGAGGTGGAGGCGGTGGGGCCAGCGGCTTCAGGAACTTGAGGATCTCGGTCCGCGAACGCAGTTTGCCATCCAGCAACAGCATGAATACTTCTTCAGCAATTTTTGGATACTCAGGTAATTGCGGCGTGATCAGCAGCTCCGTCATTTCAGGCAACGGAATCTTCTGCTGTACCTGACGCCACTTGGTGAAGAAGTTCTTGATCTTCTGGGCTACCGCTTCCTGCCTTGCAGTAACCGCGAGGTACAGCACCATCTCCTGCCGAGCACTGGAGAG
>QHZV01000078.1:7528-11380 GCA_003224785.1 Acidobacteriota bacterium | reverse complement strand
CACCTTGGCGGTGGTCCAATGAGCGTTCAGAACTTTGAGCCAACCTTCTTTTTCGAGCACGCGAACGACGTTCAGCGGGTCATCCTCGTACGCCAACTGCTCGAGCTCGTAACCGATGGCTTGGTTTCTGATGTACTCGATGTAGTTGTTCTCTTTCGCGGAATCGTACCGGGCCTGAGTGCGTTCCTCGAGCGGCCAATGAAACCGAGCGGAAAATCGAGAAGCGCGAATCAGCCGGGATGGATCTTCGACGAAAGCATAATTGTGCAGAATGCGCAGCAGCTTGGCTTCAATATCGGCGGCGCCGTTGAACGGATCCATCAACAGGCCACGTGAGCCAGGATTCAGCGACAACGCCATTGCGTTCACGGTGAAGTCGCGGCGGCGGAGGTCCTCAATAATGGTGGCCGGAGCGACAATCGGCGGCCTACCGGTTTTTTCATAGCGCTCGGTGCGGGCGCTGCTTACCTCGGCGCGAACGCCGCCGGGAAGGGTGATATAGATGGTTTGGGAATCGTCTCCAGTGCCGCCGATGACCGCGCCCGCCCGCTCGAATTCCTTTTGCAGTTTGAGCGGATTCCCCTGGACCGTGAAGTCAAGATCGCGAATGGGTAAACCGCTAATGATGTCGCGGACGGCGCCCCCGGTGAGATAGACATTCATACCGGCTGCGCGGGCGATGTCCTGCACCATGGTGACGCCCTTTTGCTGATTGGGCGTCAGCCGCAGCTCCATTGTGTAAATGTAATCAGCCATTCCTGGTTGCGAACTACTGTCTCGAACTGCGGTGGTGCGGGGACCCGGCCCATCCAAGTGATTTCCACAGTCTGTGGAAATCTTCAGAATCTAACGTGTAAGTGGTTAAATTTGAGAAGGTTAGTTTCATCTCGCAAGGACGAGCGAACTACAGAAAATAACACAACGTTATTGTTTTGGCTACTGTGTAGGCAGATACGTGGGAGATCGGGGTGGGAAGGTGCGAGAATCGAAGCATCGGGCGATCTGGTGATCCGGCCATCTGGTGATCTAGTTTTAGATCGCAGATAACCCGATCACCCGATGATCCGATGCGTTCATGCCTTCTACCCACAAAAAAGTAATCGTCCGCAAGGTTGATCGCGACACCGTGAACGGATATGTCGCACCGGCGCATTTCGTCCGCGAGGGAAAGCTGGAATTGCTGAACACGACCGGAAACGTGGTCGCTATTGAAGTGGCGGACATTAAATGCGTGTTCTTTGTACGGGAGTTCGGCGACTCCGATTCCCTTTCAAGAAAGACGTTCACGACCAGGCCACGATCCGAGGGACTGTGGGTGCGAATTAAGTTCAAAGACGGTGAAATTCTCGAAGGACTGATGCCGAACGACCTCAGTATCACGACTGCTGAAGGTTTCCTGATCAATCCCCCGGACCTACGGTCGAATGTGCAGCGCATGTTTGTGCCGCGGACCGCGCTGGAGTCGCTGACTGTGCTTGCGGTGATTGGCGCAGCGCGGCGTCAGCGAAGAGGGGCTGAGGACGTGAGGCAAGTGCCGATGTTCGGAGAGTGACGAGTATGCGTGTACAACGCGTCGTGTTCGGACTCGTATGCTTGTTCTTCTTTGCAAGGGCCCAAATCTCGGCCCAAATACGAAACGCACCCACCGGAAAAGTCCGAACCTATTACATTGCAGCCGACGAGGTGGACTGGGAATTCGCGCCTACGGGCGCAGACCAGATCAATGGTGAGAGATACGATTTCGAAGATGATCCGGCGTCGAAAGGGACTCTGTATCCGAACTCCACCAAATATAAAAAGGCGCTGTTCCGCGAGTACACCGACGCGCGACCTTTGCCACGCTGAAGGCGCGATCGGAAGACTGGGTGCACCTTGGAATCCTGGGCCCAGTTCTGCGCGCCGAGGTGGGCGACACAATCAAGGTGGTTTTCAAGAACAATGCGTCGCGGCCATATAGCATTCATCCGCACGGGGTGTTTTACGCCAAAGATTCCGAAGGGGCGGCTTATCAAGACAGCACAAGTGGAACCGCAAAACCTGGCCTGTTCCCGCGCGCGCCGGTCCGGCTGAAGGCGACGGTAGCACTGCCTTTTGGCTCTACCACTCTCACGTGGACGAAGGCAAGGACATCAACTCGGGCTTGATCGGTCCGATCATCATCACGCGGCATGGAATGGCGCGACCAGACGGTTCCCCGAAGGATGTTGACCGTGAATTTGTCATTCAATTCGGGCTGTATGACGAACACCTGAGCTGGTATTGGGATTTCAACGTCAAACGGTTATACGGCGATGCCAAGAATTACGACGGAGCCGATTCGCGCGTCCACGACTTTCATCACTTCTTCAGCATCAACGGCTATTTGGATGGCAATGGTCCGATGATGACCATGCGTAGCGGAGAGCGCGTGCGCTGGTACGTGTTCGCGAATCCCAACGAAGAGGAGGCCTGGGACATTCACACCGCGCATTGGCATGGACAGACGGCAACGATAGGGCACATGCGAACAGACATGGTCATGCTCACGCCGATGATGAGCGCTATTGCCGACATGGTTCCCGATGATCCAGGAATATGGCTGTTGCATTGCCACATGCCTGGTCATTTTAAGGCCGGCATGCGCACTCGCTTTCAAGTGCTGTCTGGCAAATAATGGTGATTCGTGGGTGAGATCTTTCCGATCGCTTTTAAAGCCTAGAGCTTCTCGTAGAAATCACAGCCGGAGCAGGAGATGAAGATGCCGCCGGAGACGCCGCGCTCGCGGTCCTTCACGCGTTTTACAATGCGGGTGGATTTGCCGCACTTGGGGCAGTCGGTGCTCTTGGTGGTGTCCATTACCTTCATACGGTCAGCAGTTTTGGCGATCTTGGCCATTAAGTTCTCCCAGGATTTAGGTGTGGGTTTATTTTAGCATTCGGGAAGACCGCCGTTGGTCGTTCGCCGTTGTCGTCCGCTAAGAGCAGCTTGGTGAGTGCGTAAAGCACTTCGGACCGATGGCTAAGGGGAGCACGTTGGCGAAAGCTGAGCGCAGGGCGCGGCCTAACGGTAAAACCGATTCTCGCCATCGAATTTTCGGAATTGACTGGCTGGCCTGTCTCACGTAGCTTATTGATTCATGCTGACCCGGCAACACCACCACCATCATTACGCGCACGGCGCGACGGCGGGGGTGTGAAGCTGAGCTAGTCAGCAAACACGAGATTTAAAGGCCCGCTGAAACCCAAAGTTCAGCGGGCTTTTTGTTTCTGGATTTCACGACCGGGGCGCAGAGACGCAAGGAAAAAGCAAAATGAAATTCACGACCTCGCACAAAAGATTTCAACCGCGAGCTGGCATTGGTTTTACCCGTGTCTCTGTCCCTCTGGTGAATGGTTTGAAGGTGCGAAATGAAAATTGACTTCGACAAAATGCAAGGGCTGGTTCCGGCGATCGTGCAGGATTCAGCCAACGGAGAAATCCTCATGCTTGGATTCATGAACCGAGAGGCATGGGAGAAGACTCAGGAAATTGGGTACGTCACTTTTTACAGCCGCACACGGAATGAACTCTGGACCAAAGGTGAGACTTCGGGCAACCGGCTGAAGGTTATTTCGGCTGCGACGGACTGTGATCGCGATTCCCTGCTGATCAAAGTAGAAGTTGAGGGCGCGGGCGTGGTTTGCCATGAGGGGACGAGGTCGTGTCTCACGAGGAAGATCAAAGTGGGCGGAACACAGGGCAATTCGCGGGCGGGGGCGCCCGCGCTACACGTGTCGGAGGAGATCTCACGATGAAAATTCGTTTGGGAATTCCAAAGGGCAGTTTGCAGGATGCGACGCTGCAACTCTTCGCGCAGGCGGGATTGCCCATCCA
>QHZV01000078.1:0-7445 GCA_003224785.1 Acidobacteriota bacterium | reverse complement strand
GAGTGGGTTGGAGGTGGTTACGGTTTCGGACTTGATCTACGCCAAACAAAGCCGGGGGAAGGTGCGCTGGGTGTTGGCAGTGCCGGAGGGTTCTTCATTCGAGAAGCCGGAGGACTTGTCGGGGAAAATTATTGCAACTGAACTGGTGAGCGTGACCAAGAACTATTTCGCGAGTCGCGGAGTTGATGTACGAGTTGAATTTTCCTGGGGAGCAACGGAGGTGAAGCCTCCCATGCTGGCGGATGCGATTGTCGAAGTCACCGAGACCGGAAGCTCTCTGCGCGCGAACCACTTGCGGATTATGGACACGGTGCTCGAAAGCAACACGCAGATTATCGCGAACAAGCTTGCTTGGGCGGATTGTGAGAAGCGGCGCAAGGTTGAAAACCTCGCGCTGATGCTGCGCGGCGCGATGGAGGCAAAAGACCGGGTTGGTCTGATGCTGAATGTCCGTAAAGAGGATCTAGAACGCGTGTTGGGCGTGCTGCCGGCACTGAAGCGTCCAACGATTTCGACATTGAGCGATCCGGAATGGCTGGCGGTGAACACGGTGATCGAGGAATCGTTGGCGTGGCAGGTGATCCCAAGATTGAAGGAAGCGAACGCGCAAGGGATTGTGGAGTATCCGCTGAACAAGGTGGTCGTGTAATGCGGATTTTGAAAGGCACAGCAGCAGAAGCGTACGTGAAGAAGTTGGAGCGGCGCGGATCACGGATCGAGGAAGTTGAACCGGCGGTAAAGAAAATTGTGAACGACCTTCGAAACAACGGTGACCGAGCTCTGCGCAATTACGCAAAAAGATTCGACGGATTAGGGACCAGAGAGTCTTTGCGAATCAGCGAATCTGAATTGCGGCAAGCTTGGAATAGTACAGCGAGGCCTCTGAAGTCTTCATTACAGATGGCGGCGAAGAACATCAGACAGTTTTGCGAGTGGCAGAAGCCCAGTGAGTGGATGCGGTCTGCGAAAGGAATTTCGCTGGGACAAATGGTGCGGCCGCTTGAATCTGTGGGTTGCTATGTGCCGGGCGGGCGCTTTCCGCTGGTTTCGACCTTACTGATGGCAGTGATCCCGGCGCAAGTGGCTGGGGTGAAGTACATTCGGTTGGTTTCTCCTCGGCCGAGCAGCGAGGTTTTAGCCGCGGCGGCGATGCTTGGCGTGAATGAGTTCTATAAAGTCGGCGGCGCGCAAGCTATTGCGGCGCTCGCCTACGGCACGAAGACCATTCCGCGAGTGGATAAGATCGTTGGGCCGGGAAGTTTGTACGTGACCGCGGCTAAGAAAATGGTTTCGTTTGACTGCGCCATTGACATGCTGGCGGGGCCGACGGAAGTTGTCATTGTGAGTTCGCGAGGAAAGGCATCGTTCATTGCGGCAGATTTGGTGGCGCAGGCGGAGCATGATCCGGAGACGCTGGCGGTGTTTATTACGACGTCGGAAGAGTTGGCGGATGCAGTAATTACATCCCTTAAGCGGGGCAAGCCTGGGGGGCCGCCCCTACACATTCCTGCGATTGCCAAAGAGTCGCTAAAACACCGCGGGGCTGCCCTGATTGCGACATCCAAGCAGCAAGCTTTCGACTGGGCGAATCGAATGGCGCCCGAGCACATCACCGTAGATAGGCCCGATCTGAGTTTGGTGCGGAACGCTGGATCTATTTTTGTTGGCGATTATTCGGCACAGGCGGCGGGAGACTACGCCTCTGGTCCGAATCATGTTTTGCCGACTGCCGGCGTGGCGCGCTTTCGTGGCGGATTGAGCGTGATGGACTTTGTAAAGCTGATTACGGTGCAGGAAGTTTCGTCTGGCGGCCTTTCGCGACTGGCTCCTGCTATCGTGCAACTTGCGGAGACCGAGGGCTTGCGTGCGCACGCTGAATCCATTCGCGTGAGGTGCGCGAGTGCTTAGGGCGCGGGAGTCAATCCGGTCGATGAAGGAATATCATCCGCCGCTGGGTGATCGCGAAGGGCTACGGCTTGATTTCAATGAGAACACGCAAGGCTGCTCCCCGCGCGTGCTTGAACGCCTTAGAGGCCTGAATGGCGAGGCGTTGGCGAAGTATCCCGTGCGCGAAAAGGGTGAAGTCGTAGTTGCCGCACACCTTGGAGTTTCCACTGATGAATTGCTTCTCACGAATGGCACCGATGAGGCTATCCATCTTGTGTGCGAAACCTATCTGCAACCAGATCACGAAGCAATAGTCGTGGTGCCGACGTTTGCGATGTTTGAAATCTATGCAGCGGCGACGGGCGCGCGAGTAATCTCCATTCCCGCGGGGCAGGACTTTGCGTTTCCGACGCCATCGGTGCTGGATGCGATCAACGAGCGCACGCGGTTGATTGCTGTGGCGAATCCGAACAATCCTACGGGCACGTTTGTTCCACTTTCTGATTTGATGGACATGGCGCGGGCGGCGCCGAATGCGGCCGTGCTGGTGGATGAAGCCTATTTCGAATTCTCCGGAGAGACGATTGCGCCAGGCTGGCGGGAAGCGCCAAATCTTTTTGTGTCACGAACATTTTCGAAAGCGTATGGCATGGCTGGTCTCAGAATCGGCGTACTGATGGGAGATCGAGATCAGATGGGCATGGTGCGGCGCGCCAGCTCTCCTTACAACCTGAATTCGGTTGCGCTGGCGTGTTTGCCTGATGCACTGGCGGACCGGGATTACGTTCAGAAGTATGTGGCGGATACGATCGAAGGCCGCGCGCAACTGGAGCATGAACTGCATAAATTCGGGACCACAGAGACCACAGAGTTGCACGGAGGAAGCACAGAGGAATTGCGATTCTGGCCGAGCCGGGCAAATTTCGTACTGACGCATCTCGGCGAGAACTGCAAATCGTTCGTCGCCAACATGCGGGAGCGCGGAATCTTGGTCCGCGATCGCTCGGCGGACTACGGCTGCAAGGATTGTGTACGAATTACGGTTGGCGCTCGGGAACACAATGATCGGCTACTGTCGGCGCTGCGGGAAGTGTTTACGGAACTCGAAGTCCGTGAAAAGGTGGCGCGATGAGGAAGGCGGCGATTGATCGGGTCACCAAAGAAACAAAGATCAGGCTCCGGCTGACAATTGAGGGCAAGGGCAGGCACAACATTTCAACGGGAATTCGTTTTTTCGACCACATGCTGGAACTCTTCGCAAACCACGGCGCGTTTGATCTTGAGTTGAAGGCCACTGGAGATCTTGATGTGGACCAGCACCACACAGTGGAAGACGTGGGAATTGCCCTAGGGCAGGGCTTTGCGGAGGCATTGGGAAGCAAACGCGGAATTTTGCGCGCCGGATATTTTGTGATGCCGATGGATGAAACGCTGGGACTCGTCGCGGTGGACTTTTCCGGGCGCGCCGCTGCAATCGTGGATACCAAAGTACGCGTGACAGTTGTGGGCGATTTGCAATCTGAACTCGTGACTGACTTTTTTGAAGGATTTGCTCGTGGAGCCCAGGCGAATGTGCATGCGCGAATTCTGTATGGCCGGTCTAATCATCACAAGATTGAAGCCTTGTTCAAAGCATTTGCCCGTGCATTACGTGCGGCTTGCTGGCGCGACAAGCAGATGGCGAAACTCTTGCCGAGCACAAAGGGATTGCTGTGATCGCGATTGTGGATTACAAGGCTGGGAATCTCGCGTCGGTGAAGAAGGCATTTGACCATCTGGGTGCAGAGACGATGGTCACTGATCAACCCGAGGCCGTTGCACAAGCAGACAAGATTGTGCTGCCTGGTGTGGGTCACTTTGCCGCGACGAAGGCGCTCGACGAATCCGGATTGCGCGAGACGATCATTGAACGAATCGAGCAGAAAGTTCCATTTCTCGGAATCTGCGTTGGGATGCAATGGATGCTGGCGTCAAGCGAGGAAGCGCCGGATGTCCACGGGCTCGCATTGTGGCCGGGCGAGTGTAGCCGCTTCCCTTTCCGAGTGAAGTCTCCTCACGTGGGATGGAACAGTTTGCAGATTCGCAACGGCTCGTCCCGGCTGCTGCGTGGAATAGGGGATGGGACGTTCGTGTATTTCACACATTCGTATCGTGTGCCGCTGCTTTCTTCGACGGCGGCGGAATGTGAATACGGTGGCGGATTCTCGGCGGCTGTCGAGCAGGACAATCTGTTTGGCGTGCAATTTCATCCGGAGAAATCGGGGAGCGCGGGGCTGCGGATATTGGAGAATTTCTGCGGGATTTAGACGCTACTTCAAATCAACATCTTAACCGCAGAGGACGCAGAGAGCGCAGAGGAAACAATTTGACGTTAGGATCGACGGATTGTCCAGTTAACTTCGGTGCGGGCATACAGGCATCGTAAGGTCCCGCGCTCGCCCGCTTTCAGCGTGCGAGTTCGGGATGACAAACAATGATTGGGGATGAGAACAACTGGTTGAATGTTGACGAAACGCATTATCGCTTGCCTTGACGTGGACGCCGGACGGGTGGTGAAAGGCACGCAATTCCTCAGCTTGCGCGATGCCGGCGATCCTGCGGAATTGGCCGCTGCGCACAGCACGGCTGGGGCGGACGAAGTTGTGTTGCTCGACATAACTGCGACACACGAGAAGCGGGCGACTTTGGTTGAAACCGTCAAGCGCACCGCGAATGAATTGTTTGTGCCGTTCACGGTTGGCGGCGGCGTGCGCACACTGCAAGATGCCGGCGCGATTTTCGATGCCGGCGCTGACAAGATCAGCATCAACTCGGCTGCAATTGCCGATCCTTCGCTGATCACGTGCATCGCGCAGCGCTTCGGTTCGCAGGCCGTGATTGTGGCAATCGACGCGAAACTGGATGGCAATGGCTTTCAGGCGTGGATTGCGGGCGGGCGCGTCGCGTCCGGCAAAGATGCAGTCGCGTGGGCGAAGGAAGCCGAGGATCGTGGTGCGGGCGAGATATTGCTGACATCCATGGACCGTGACGGCACACGCGAAGGTTTCGACTGCGAGTTGACGCGGGCGATCGCGCAAACTGTCCGGATTCCGGTGATTGCTTCTGGTGGTGCGGGGTCGGCGAAAGACTTTGTGAACGTCTTTCGGGAGGGCGCGGCCGACGCGGCGCTGGCTGCGTCCATATTTCACTTCAGCCTGAGCTCGATTTCAGAACTTAAACGGCACCTGCTGGTCGCCGGAATTCCGATGAGGTTTCCATGCTGATTCCATCTATTGACCTCATGGACGGCAAGGTGGTGCAACTGATCCAGGGCGAGAAGAAGGCCCTGGAGTTCGACAATTTCGATGAATGGGTCACCCGCTTCTCGGCTTTTCCGCTGATCCAACTGATTGATCTTGATGCGGCAATGGGACAGGCTGCTAATACGCAACTAATCGAATTCTTTGTGCACCGGCTTCCCTGCCAAATTGGCGGCGGAATCCGGACTATTCAAGATGCGCGACGCTTGCTGGGCCTCGGAGCGAGACGAGTCATTTTCGGATCATCGCTAATACAAGATGGACGAATGAATGTGGAGTTCGCAAAACAAGCAGCTGATGAGCTAGGCGTAGAAAAACTAATCTTCGCGATTGACTCTCGCGGCGGCAAGCTGGCGATTCGCGGATGGCGTGAGATCGTCAACATTGCGCCGCTCGAAGCCGTGCGGGCGCTTGAATCGTTCTGCGGAGCATTTCTCTATACACACATCGAAACTGAAGGGATGCTCAATGGCATCCCGCTCGAACCTGTTATGCAACTGCGGCAAGCAACCAAGAACCAACTCATTGCTGCCGGGGGCATTTCCTCACATCAAGAAATTGAACAGCTGCATCAGATGGGAGTGGACGCCGTTGTCGGGATGGCGCTCTATCTTGGAAAATTGAAACTGCCTGATACTATTCCAATCTCGAACTAATTCCTGTTCAGGAAAATCATGAGTGATTCCAATATCTTCGCGCCCGGCTGGCCGGGGATTCCGCCGCGCTGGACATCCAGCGCCAAGACCGGCATTGGCACGGCGCTGAACCGCAGCAGCCGGGTGTGGTTCACCTTAAGCCACGGCATTCTGAATGAGATTTATTTCCCCCGGGTTGATATGGCGTGCACACGCGACATGGGGCTGATTGTCACGGATGGCACAGGCTTCTTCTCGGAAGAAAAGCGCGATTGCAAATTCGACGTCGCTCCGGTTGAGCCCGGAGTTCCGGCGTTCCGGCTGATCAATACTGAGAGTGCCGGAAGATACAGGATCGAAAAAGAGATTCTTGCAGATCCGCATAGAAATGTAATTTTGCAGAAGGTCAAGTTCGTGGAGCTGAGCGCTAGTGGACAGCCCGGCGCACCTGGCCCCACCCTGAGCGAGCGCAAACTTCGGCTATTCGCTTTGCTCGCGCCGCACCTGGGAAACGTAGGCAGCAACAACACAGGGTGGACGGGCGACTACAAAGGCGTGCCGCTGCTTTATGCCGAGGGCCCGTCGGGGATTGCATTGGCGTTCGGCTGCTCGGTTCCCTGGAAGAAGATATCGGTGGGATTCGCGGGCAGCTCCGATGGATGGCACGAGCTGTCGCGAAATTATCAGCTAACAAATCAATATCAGCGGGCTGAGAACGGCAATGTGGCTTTGACCGCCGAGATTGATTTGGCTGCAGGTGGCGGCGAGTTTGTGCTGGCGCTCGGTTTTGGCGGCATATGGGCCGAAGCCGGCGAGCAGGTGCGGGCCGCGCTTCTGGACGATTACGATGCGCTTTCTCGCGACTACGTTTCGCAGTGGCGCAATTGGCAAAAAGGGTTGCTGAAGCTTGATCGGCCGAATGCCGAGCGCGATTTATATCGCGCGAGCACAGCGGTCTTGCGAGCACATGAATCGAAAGATTTTCTCGGCGGCGTAATTGCCAGCCTTTCCATTCCGTGGGGATTCAACAAAGGCGATGAAGATCTGGGCGGATATCACCTGGTATGGCCGCGCGATCTGGTTGAAACTGCCGGCGGATTTTTAGCGGCGGGCGCGGTCGGCGATGCGGTGCGAGTGCTGCATTATCTGGAAGTCACGCAGGAAGCGGATGGCCGCTGGCCGCAAAATATGTGGCTCGATGGGCGTCCCTACTGGAACGGCTTGCAGATGGACGAAGCCGCGTTTCCGATCTTGCTGGTTGATTTACTGCGTAGAGAAGCGAGTAGCGCGCTCGGCGATCTGAAGCGCTGGTGGGCGGATGGGAAGAAGATGCGGGCTATTCTCCATTCACGCTCGCGGTCGAAGTGGCGGGACTGTTGGCTGCTGCGGAGATCGCCGATGCCGTGGGCGAGTCGAGCATAGCTTCATACTTGCGCGACCTCGCCGATACCTGGAACGAAAATATTGAGCGATGGACTTATTCCACGAATGGCGACTTGGCGCGACAGGTCGGAGTTGACGGATATTACGTCCGCATTGCGCCGGCGGAGAGCGACTGCGCCGCCTCTTCAACAGACGGCTTTGTGCCTATTAAGAATCGGCCTCCGGGCGAAGGTCTTGAGCG
>QHZV01000393.1:1421-4554 GCA_003224785.1 Acidobacteriota bacterium | reverse complement strand
AACAATCAAACCCTGCTTGGCGACGGTCATGGCACCCGCGAGAGTCATCACGACGAAGCAATCTTTGTCGCGAGCCATGGCCTCGAGCACGTCGGCAGCTTCGCCGATCTGGCGTCCGGTGAACGCAGTTTTCGCCATGGCGCGCACCAGATCATCAATCGAGCGGACTTTTGAAAGATCCAAAGGCTCGAGCGGAACCAAGCGGTCCTCGATTGGATTGTGGAGCTTGCGGTCAATGCCGGTGCCGTCGTGATTTTCGTGCTTCATTGGTCTCCCCTGGAGTATGGATCGGAAGGATTACTTTACTAGAGCAGGAACTGATCGTGCCAGACTGTGAACCACATTCACGGCCGAGATCGCAGAGAACATTGTCGGCCAGTCTGCGTGCTCGGCGGTAGATTTCTTGTTTTCCTATAGGTATCCTAGTTCATTCCTGGGAGGAATTTTGCCTGATATGCACTCCAAAACACAAATCAAAGAGATGAGCACAAACGCAGCTGCTGCACCAAGCAGAAATTTTAGAAATGTGACGATTGCGTTTGTTCGCTGATCTTCAGCCGAAAAGTCTATGCCGCTCCCACCAGTACCGATTCCCGGACCCACTACGGCGAGATTGTCCGAAGTTGCAAAACAGCTAAGGATCGTACTGATCGCATCTCTGTTTGAGAGGCGCGCAGCGGGGGTGTATCACAATACGGCAGTGATGATTGATGCTGACGGCAGCTTGCGTGGAATTTATCGCAAGATGCACATTCCGGATGATCCGCTTTATTACGAAAAATTTTATTTCACCCCGGGCGATCTCGGGTTCAAAGCTTTCGACACGCAGGTTGGGCGGGTGGGAACGCTGGTCTGCTGGGACCAGTGGTATCCCGAGGGCGCGCGGCTCACTGCGCTGCAAGGGGCGCAGGTACTTTTTTATCCAACCGCGATTGGCTGGCATCCTGACGAGAAAGAGCATTTCGGAGAAGCGCAATTCGACGCGTGGCAAACGATTCAACGGGCGCACGCCATTGCCAATGGGGTTTACGTGGCGGTGGTGAACCGGGTCGGATTCGAAGAGGGCGATGTGCGGGGCAATAAGGCTGCGGGCAAGGGATTGGAATTTTGGGGCGGATCGTTTCTTGCTGATCCATTCGGGCGCGTGATCGCACAGGCTTCGCACGATAAAGAAGAGATCCTGGTTGGTGATGTGGATCTACGCGCGCTCGAAGATATTCGCCGCAATTGGCCGTTCCTGCGCGACCGGCGAATAGACGCTTATGCACCGATTACGAGCCGGCTGATCGACTGATTCATGCCTAGCCCCAACTTAGACCAAATTGAATTTCGCATGCCCGCTGAGTGGGAGCCCCATGCTGCAACGTGGCTGGCATGGCCTCATTACAAGCTGGATTGGCCGGGGAAGTTTGAGCCGATTCCGTGGGTTTATGCGGAGATCGTTCGGTATCTGAGCCGGCATGAGCGCGTGGAGCTGATTGTTAAGGATGCTGCAGCCGAGAAGCTTGCGCGTAAGACTCTGAAACGCGCACACGCGTTGCATGAGAATGTGCGGTTTCATCGCTGGGCGACAAATCGAGTTTGGACAAGGGATTCGGGGTGCGCCTTTGTACACACATATGGCGCCGGCGCCCTCGCCCGCGATCCCTCAGGGGCTAAAGCCCGAATCCCTGTGGCCTTGCCGGCACGGCTGGAAGCCGTGCCCTTTCAAGAAACTTCCTCTCCCGAGATAGCCGGCATCAAGTGGCGCTTCAACGCATGGGCTAAATATCCTAATTGGAAGCAGGATGAAAACATCGGGAGCCTGATGGCGAAGGCTGCGGGCACGGAGGAAATTCGGCCAATGTTCGGCAAGAATCGCGTTGTGCTCGAAGGCGGCTCGATTGACGTCAACGGGCAAGGCACACTGATTACAACGGAAGAGTGCCTGCTGAGCCGAGTACAACAGCGCAATCCCGGAATGAAGAAGCGCGATTACGAAAAGGTATTCGCAGAATACCTTGGCACGACAAACATTATCTGGCTGGGCTCGGGCATTGTCGGTGACGACACCCATGGACACGTGGACGACATCACGCGATTCGTTTCTCCGGACACTGTAGTCACCTGTGTTGACGCCGACCCTAAGAGCGAGAACTACGAAGCACTGCGCGAGAACATTCGGCGACTCCGAGATGCAGTGACCGAAGATGGGAAACCTCTGGCAACGATTGATTTGCCGATGCCCGCGCCAGTTTATTTTGAAGGACGGCGGCTTCCGGCGAGCTACGCGAATTTCTATATCGCGAATGATTCGGTGCTCGTCCCAGTTTTCAATGATCCCAATGATCGCGTGGCGCTCGATATTCTGGCGGACATCTTTCCTGATCGCGATATTGCGCCGATTTATTGCGGAGACCTGATCTGGGGCTTTGGCGCGATCCATTGCATGACGCAACAGCAACCGGCTGTAGAGACGTAGCTCGCTACCTCTTGGGTGCAGAGTGATCAGTTGGTGGTCCAGGCAATCGGGATGAATGGTGTCCAGTAACCCGCTTACGAGTTCCCTGCCGTACTTCGCGAGAAAATAAACGCCCGCTATCTCACGCTCCTGAAGAGCTTTCTTGGGATAGAGCGAATTACTCAGCAGGTCGGCATGCCGTCCGACGATTTCGCTTTGCCGCAACTCAGCGCGGGCAGCACGGGAGCGAAGGTTGGTGATCTGATAAAGCATCTTTCCTTCGGCGTGCTCGGCAGATTCGACGAGTGTCTTATCGAGTTGCGCTAAAGACTCGCGGACTGATTTCATGGATCGCTCAACGGCTGTAGTCGCTTGATCAAACGAGGTTTGCAGATTGGGCGGCAACAGATGCGAGCCGATCGCCTGCCGCAAGCCATCAGGACCCTGAAATACCTCCGTAAAGGCGAGTTTGTACTTCTCAAGTAAACCTTGAGGTTTTTGCTCGATCAATGTGGCGGAAAAGCGCGGGAGTATAGGGGTAACCCGGCCAGCAAGCTTCTCATAGACGATCGCAACCTGAGCGAAATATGCGACCTCGGCTGCACCGCCGACATAAGCCAGCGTAGGTAAAAGATAGTCCTGCACGACTGGCCGTAAGAGCACGTTGGGGCTGAACGTTTGGGGAGAGCTCTC
>QHZV01000393.1:0-1398 GCA_003224785.1 Acidobacteriota bacterium | reverse complement strand
GCGAGCGAGATCCTGCGAAGAAATCTGTTCATCACCAATCAGAAATCTTCCAGCCTCAAAGTGGACGGGAAGCCGCTGACCGTCGCGAAACATAAACAGCAGCGTGGATGAGTCCGTGATGCGCACCTGCTGGTGATATTCCGCCTCGCGCAATTGTTCGTCGCGGTTCAAGAGCGCCGTTACAAGCTCCGGCGTTCGAACGATTGCCTCACGATAAAGGGGAGCCGCGATTCGATCGAGTTCCGGATCGGAGCCCTCGAGGAGGATCACGCCGAAATCGGCGAACACACGCGCAAAGAATTTTGCAAACGCGGTTCCGAAGGTTTCGCCGGGGCGATAACACTCCGCTAAAGCGCGTGAAGCCTCTGCGTCTCCAAGCGAGACGGCGGCGCGGCTGAGGAGATCGGAAATCTCCGGCCCGAAAGCAATGCTTCCGACTGGCTCATCCTTCTTCCCGTGAGTCGCGCTGGCCAGACCCTCAAGATTGCCATCCGCGTTGGGAAGATGAGCCTGATTAACTTCTTCGAGATCGTGATCTTCCGTAGCGAGCCAGAAAACCGGAACACAGGCAATGCCAAGCTTCTCGGCTTCTCGCGCCATCTTGACCGCGCTTAGCGCTTTGTAGATTGAGAATGTGGGACCGCCAAAAAGTCCGACCTGCTGGCCCGTGACCAGGGCGCAAGCTCCGGAACGAAATCGCTGAATATTTTCCAGCGTGGCAGAAGATGCTCCGAAGAATCTATTCTGCCGCTCGAGTATGTCGGCGACCCCGGCCCTGCGATCTGCTGGGTATTTGATTCGATCGGTTTCATCTTTCGCCCATTCTAAAAACCGCGGCGAGCGGGGATAAAATTGCTGAACTTTGGGAGCGAAATCGAGGTAATCCAGGAATAGCTGGGTGGTGTGGGGAATCTGACGGAATGGAAGACAATGCGATTGCATGAAAAGCAGCTTTTAACTTTTAGCGCTTAGCTTCTAGCTTTGCGCGCATACCCTGAAACGACTCGCCGATATTTTTGCCACTAAGTTCTCGCAATGGACGCTTAAAGCTAGATGCGAGCCAAATTAGCTTCCTCCGATGAGATGACGAAACCTGCGCCCGGATGCAAAGATAATGCTGTAAGCATATTAGACGTACCACATCGGCCG
This sequence comes from Acidobacteriota bacterium, assembly GCA_003224785.1. Lineage (GTDB taxonomy): Bacteria > Acidobacteriota > Terriglobia > Terriglobales > Acidobacteriaceae > Gp1-AA145. Next base: position 249 of record QHZV01000393.1, on the reverse strand, counting down.
GAGTTACACCTTGAATACAACCCCCGCCATATCGCCGTTTTCACTGGAAGGCCGCTATGTACGGCTGGAGCCCTTGCGGCCTGAACATGCGACTCTGCTGTGGGAAGTCGCCAAAGATCATCTGGCCGACCTGTTTCAGTGGATTCCGTACCAACTCAATTCGTTGGAGGACTTCCAGACATTCAATCGTCAGGTGCTGGAAGAGCAGGCTCGCGGCCTTACGGTCCCTTTCTCGACCGTTGAACGCGG
>QHZV01000392.1 GCA_003224785.1 Acidobacteriota bacterium | reverse complement strand
GGCCGGTAATCTCACCGATCTTTATGTGGACGTAGAAGACGTTAAGCTTCGTAATGACGGTCCCGTCCGGTTCAACATTGCAGATCAAGTCCTCAAACTCGAGACCTTCCACATTCTGGGAGAGAACACGGATTTCTCAGGAAGCGGTTCCATGCAGCTCGCTGGCGGACAGACCCTCGATTTTCATGGTGCTGGAAGAGTGGGCCTCGAACTCTTGCACGCTTACAACCCAGACTTCACCGCCTCGGGCGTGCTGACCGCCGAAGCGGAAGTGAGTGGCACGCTCAGCGCGCCGTTGATAAAGGGCAAGCTGCAGTTGAAAGACGCTGCCATATCCGACATCAACTTGCCAAGTGCGCTCAGCGAGATCAACGGGACCATGCTTTTCAATCAAAATACGGTCACCATTGAAAACCTGAACGCAAAGACGGGCGGCGGCACGGTGAGCCTGGCTGGTCATGCCGATGTATCTGGCCGCCAAGTGAATTTTGATCTCATTGCCAACGCCACTGATGTGCGCTTTCGTTATCCCCCGGGTGTTAGTTCTACGGGAACGGCCGATTTACGGTGGACTGGAAGCACCGCCGGGTCGGTGCTCTCAGGCGATGTGACCATCACCAAGCTGGCCTTTACTCCAGGTTTTGATTTTGGCACTTATCTCGAGCGCACCGCGCAGGTCAGCGCGCTTCCGCAAACCGACCCGATTCTGAACAAGATTCACCTTGATTTGCACGTTGTAACTGCCCCGGAGCTGCAGATGCAAACCAGCGTGATTCGCCTGCAAGGCGAAGCTGACTTGCGAATTCGCGGCAATGTCGCCAAGCCGGTAGTGCTTGGCCGGGCCGACGTCTTCGAGGGCGAAGCCTATTTCAACGGGACTAAGTACCGTCTCGAGCGCGGAGGAGTCATATTTAACAATCCCGCGTTGACCATTCCTACGCTCGATCTCCAGGCCACCACGCGCGTTCGCGATTATGAAATTACTCTGTCGATGACTGGTCCGGCGGCCAATCCCAAGCTCACCTATCGCTCGGACCCGCCGCTGCCGCCCAGTGACATCATCGCCTTGCTCGCGTTTGGCCAGACCAGTGAGGAATCGGCGCAGCTTCAACAGAGCAGTTCATCGGCATTTAGTTCGCAGACTTCCAACGCCCTGCTGGCCGCGGCGTTGAATGCCACTCTAAACAACCGTGCGCAGCGCCTGTTCGGCAACACCCATATCAAAATCGATCCGCAAGGCTTGGCTACGGAAACCTCGCCCACACAGAGCGGGCCAGCGGTCACGATCGAGCAGCAGGTCAAGGACAATCTCACGCTCACTTACACCACAGCCGTCGCTCAGACTTCACAGCAGGTCATTCGCGCCGAGTACAACGTGACTCGAAATATCTCGGTGGTCGCGATTCGCGATCAGAACGGGATTGTCAGCTTCGACGTGAAAATTCGCCGCCGCAAACGCTAGTCCCACAATCAAGCTGATCTCAGCCTTGCGACTCGCATCTTCGCAGTCGCATCCTAATTGTGCTCATGTCTTTGCGCGAAAACGAGCCGCTGGAGTATTCCGCAGAACGCTCGCGGATGGTGCAGACTCAATTGCGAGATCGCGGCATCCGCGACGAGCGCGTCCTCAGCGCCATCTTGCGTATTCCTCGGCACGAATTTGTCCCCGAGGACTTCCGCT
>QHZV01000391.1 GCA_003224785.1 Acidobacteriota bacterium | reverse complement strand
TAACATCGGACCAATCGGCACCGCGGAAGCTGTCACGAAAGTTGCGCAACGCGCCGAAGAGCTGGGGTATCACAGCCTGTGGACTATCGAACGATTACTGTACCCACTGAATCTTCAGAGGCCCTATCCCGGCACGCCAGATGGATCACTTCCTGAAATTTACAAACATTCGCTTGACCCGCTTGAGGCTCTTACATTCGTAGCCGGCCAGACCAAAAAGATCAAGCTGGGGACCAGCGTTCTTGACATGCCGTACTACAACCCAGTCATGTTGGCACGCCGCTTGAGCACGCTGGACTTCCTTTCTAACGGGAGCCTCCTCGTAGGCCTCGGCCTGGGCTGGTCAAAAGACGAAATGGATGCGACCGGAGCCGACATGACTAAACGCGGGGCGCTTGCAGATGAATTTCTGCAAGTGCTCAAAGCTATTTGGACCACAAATCCCGTGGAATTTCGGGGGAAGTTTTACAACATCCCAAAGTCGTACATTAGTCCGAAACCAGTTCAGAAGCCGCACCCCCCTATTTATCTCGGAGCATTCGTTCCCGCCGCTTTAAAGCGGCTGGCGAACCTGGCTGACGGATGGAATCCGGTTTTTCTTCCCATCCCGGTAATGGAGCAGATGTTCGGCAGCGTCAAGCAGATGGCGAAGGAAGCTGGGCGCGACGCCTCATCTCTGGCAATTGTTGTACACGCGATCCTGGAGCTTACTGACAAGCCGCTGGGCAAGGAGCGGCCGATATTCTCCGGGTCATTTGACCAGATCACCGACGACGTGCGCGGCTGCGCAAAAATCGGTGTCAGTGAAATATTCTTTGATCCGGCGTTCTCTCCTGGAGGGCAATCGCTAGATCGTTGGCTGTCTTTATTGGACCAACTGAAAGTGTTGATGGACGTGAACTAAATGTGAACTAAATCGCCACTGCGGCGGGCTCATGTATTTTTTCGGTCGATCTTGCCCCAACTGGTAATGCGCTCAGGAGTGATGCGTACAATCGGAGCATTATCTGGGAGCATGCCGGAACGATACTGCGGATACTTCGCCCTTAATTGCGTAAGAGCGCGGCCGCGCTCCGCAGCAGCAGAGACCAGCGCCGCTTCTCCTCGGACCAATACGTACCACAAGCGTGACCAATCTTCATCGTATTCATCGATCAGCAGCGCCACTTGTGGGGCAGTGCTGATGTTCTTTAGCCGCGCCAGCTGGGTAGGAGCCACGCTCTTGGGCTTGCGATCAATGGCCGTATAAAAAAATGAGCCGTCATAAATGAAGCAGATCGGAACCATGTGAGGGGCCCGGTTCGCATCCAGTGTTGCCAGTCGCGCAACCCGTGCCGCCTTAGCCTTTGCATGAACCTGGTCCGAGATCAGTAACGAATTGCGATCCATGGCATATAGGAGATCGTCTTCTATCCATTTTAGGCTTATTCAGATCGCTGGAGGCTGGCGTGATGATTTGGCGTTAATTGAAAATCTCGATGAGTGATGAGGCGATTTGCAAAGAAGTGTAATCGCGAGGTTACGCCAACTGAGATTTTGTATCAGGCATTCTATCGGCTATGGAGCGTGATTAGAATAAGGTCGCACTAGCCCCATTGCGAGCGCCAAAGCCCACCATGTTCATGCCCATACGCTGCCAGCACTGCTGAATCACGTAAACGCAACCGGATCAGGCCAAGTTCTCTCGAAAAAGTTTCACCATCTGCTCCGCGATAATCTGTTCCTCGCCGGGCTGCAACATGAACGAACTCATCGCCAGGCCTGGTCGGCCTTCTCCTCCCCCAATGGCGATGGAAGGGGTTCCGGCGCGTAGTATCTGCGACGCCTGTTGCGCCGTCAATGAGACCTTCGTGTCCCAGGTAATTTGCATATGCGGAACGTGATTGGCTAGGTCTGGGGTGAAGAAAGCAGTGCTCACGCCCGGTATTTTCGTGATCTGAGTAGACACGGTGTTCAGCCTCTGCTGCCATTCACGGGCGAGCGCATCGTGGTCCTCTGCCAGATAAAGTTCCAACGCCTTGATCATTCCGATTATTTCTTCCTTGCCAACTTTTTGTCCTCGCCCGAGTGTGTCTTCAAAGGGGCTGTTGTTTAAAAGCGCGTAATGTACCAGGTCCTCGCGGCCAATCAGCAGGCCAGCACATTGAGGACCACGCATTGCCTTACCTCCGCTGAAAGTGATCAGGTCGTAACCCATATTGGCGTAATCCCAAAGGTGGGACAGCGGAGGCGTGTCTGCAGCAGCGTCGTTCATACACGGCAACTTCAACTCTTTCGCCAAATTCACCCACTCGTCCACCTTGATCTGTCCTGCGGCGTTGGCGAAATTTGTGAAGTGCATCATCGCCGTGCGCTCGTTTACCGCGCGGCGCAACTGATCTCTGGTTTCGATCTCGATGAGCTTGACCCCGGTCCCTCGCAGTTGATGGTCGAAGGGATTGCGATGCGACTTCTGAATAATGACTTCGGATTTCATGCCAGTCAGGTCAGGCAATTGTTTGATAAAGCTGTCATTGTCACCGGTAAGAATTCCGGCAAGCCCCGACTGAATAGCGCCAGCCGCGCCAGAAGTTACGAGCGCGCTATAGCCGTGCGGCAACTTCAGCATCTGCGAAATACGTTTGCCGGCTGCGGCCTCAAGGGCAGGAATGCTCACAAAATGCTTCGCAGCCTGGCTCATGATGGCCTCAACTTCGGATCGCCCGAGTGAACCGCCCAGCATAGTCATCGTGCCTTCGGCATTGATAACCGTTGGGACGCCCAGTTCCTGATATGGATTGCCGGACTGGCCGAAGCCGGCCGTGGTCGCCACTGACTCTGTGCTCGCAATTTTCGCG
>QHZV01000390.1 GCA_003224785.1 Acidobacteriota bacterium | reverse complement strand
TTCGCACCCCAGGATCCTACCGGCAAAGCCGATCCACGACATGGCATTCGTGAATTTGTGGTCGGAACCGGCGGCAAAAATTCACATCGGTTATTCGCGAATGTCGTCGCTAACAGCGAAGCGCATCAAGCCGACACATTTGGCGTGTTGAAACTCACTTTGCACGCCAGGAGCTACGACTGGCAATTCGTCCCCGAAGAAGGGAAGACCTTCGCGGATACCGGTAGCGGCAAATGCCACTGATCTGACCGCGATCGCAGCTTTTCTCTGCGATCTCGCCGACGCGTCTGCGCCTCGCGCTCAAATTCTTTTGAACTTGAGGTCACCTGTTACCTACGCGAGTTTCTGCGGCGCGACCCGCACCTTATAGTGATTCGCCACGGGTTCGAAGCGCGACAGCAACGCCTTAGCCTGGGGTTCGAAGACTGGCACACTGTAATTCGGCCCGGCGAATTCTCGTACGGCTTGTAACGAATCAAAGAGATTGATCACAACGAATTCCGATTCTTCAGCACCGTCGCTTCGCAGTACATATCCGCCACCATACCCGGGGATCTCGCTTAATTGCGGAAGCACTTTGATTTTCAAGAGCGATTCATAAGCTTCTGCGTTCTCCAATTTCGTCCAGCCACGCCAATGTCTAACGATCATGCAGCGATGATAATTTGCCGACTTTCATTTGCACCGACGCCCCGATGCTGATAGTTTCAGTGGTTCTTTTGACACAAATGAAAAAACTCTCTCCATCGCGGGTTGTGAATATCGCCGACCTGCGCAGCATGGCCGAACGGCGCGTTCCAAAGTCGGTGTTCGATTATCTGGACGGTGGCGCTGAGGGAGAGGTCACACTTCGCGAAAATTGCCGAGCCTTTGAGGACATCACATTTCGTCCACGGCATGCTGTGAAGGTCAACGAGTGCGACCTTCGCACCACGGTCCTGGGTACGGAAATTTCTTTCCCGGCTATTCTCGCGCCCGTCGGCTACAGCCGCCTCATGCATCCGGATGGCGAAGTCGCCGCTGCGCGCGCCGCTGGGGAGGCTGGCACCGGATATATTCTTTCCACAATTTCCGGACATCGTCTTGAAAATGTAAAGGCCGCAACCAAAGGCCCCGCCTGGTACCAACTTTATTTAGTCGGCGGCAGGGAAGCAGCGGAAGCTGCGATGGAGCGCGCGCGCAAGGCTGGCTTTTCCGCGCTTGTCATCACTGTTGATACGCCGGTCGCCGGCATGCGCGAGCGCGATTTTCGCAACGGCACCGCCGAACTCCTCACAGGCAACGTTTTTGCGAAAATTCCTTTCTTGCCGCAAGTGCTGGCCACTCCGAGATGGCTGGTTTCGTTTCTGCTCGATGGTGGCGTGCCCAAACTGGAAAACGTCATTCTCCCCGGGCAGGGTGGAATGCCGATGACGGATGTTGGCACGGCCCTGCGCAAGTCGGTAGTCGCCTGGGACGATATTCGTTGGATACGCGAGAGCTGGTCAGGGCCAATCGTCGTGAAAGGCATTCTCACGGCGGACGATGCGCGTCGCGCTGTGGATGCTGGCGCGGCAGCAATTTCTGTTTCGAACCACGGTGGCCGGCAGCTTGACTGCGTTCCTGCTGCTATTGCCGCCCTGCCAGAAATCGTGGCGACAGTGAACGGACAAATCGAGGTACTGATGGACGGTGGCATCCGCCGAGGCGCTGACATTGTGAAGGCACTATGCCTGGGAGCGCGCGCTGTTCTCTGCGGGCGCGCCTATGCCTATGGACTCGCCGCCGCTGGTCAAGCCGGAGTCGCTCGTGCTCTCGAAATCTTGCGCGAAGATGTGGATCGCACGATGCGGCTGTTGGGCTGCAGCTCCGTCCGCGAGTTGAACGAATCCTACGTGCGTTTTCCATCCGCTTGGAAAACGCCTGGCTAACAATCCTCCTGGATGGCCCAGGTTGTCACTCGACCGCTAACCGTTCTACCCCAACTTCGTCAAAGCCTTTGAATTACTATGCTTAGTTGCGGCTGGGAGGACCCTGCCGCAAGCGATTGGGCTCGCCCTGCTTTGCCCACAAATATGCGGGGCTGCCATTTCCGTAGCAATTCCACGCATCGCGCAAGCCCCCAAGCTTGAAGATTTCCAAAACATGACGCCGAGCGGGGCAGCAACTCAGCTCCAGCACGTTACGGGTTTCATTCAGAATCATCCATTCGATAGCAAACCCGCGACCGAGCGCACAGATGCTTATCTCGGCTACGATCAATCCAATCTCTACATCGTGCTTTTGTGCTGGGACAAGGTGCACGGCGTCCGCGAAACTTTGAGCAGGCGCGAGCCACCGATCACCAACCATGATAACCGGCCCTTTGACTCTGACGACTACGTCGAGATCACACTGGACACATTCCAGGACCAGCGCCACGGCTTTGTCTTCGATGTAAACCCCAGGGGAGTTCAGGCCGATGCGCTCTGGACCGAAGGCGAGGGGCCAGACTACTCCTGGGACACGCTCTGGTATTCGCGTGGACAAGTCAACACGGATGGATTTGTAGTCTGGATTTCAATTCCGTTTCGCAGCTTGCGGTTTCATCCCCGAGCAACCCTCAATTGGGGTGTCACCATTTCGCGTTACATCGCTCGCAAAGACGAACTGGATTACTGGCCTCAGGTTTCCACTCGAGTGTCAGGTCGTCTAAGCCAGGAGGCGAAGCTCACGGATTTTAAGGACATCTCTCCAGGCCGCAACATGCAGTTCATCCCATATGTTGAATCACGGACCTTCCGCACTCTCGATACGCAGGATCCGACTCAGCCTCGCTACGATTCAGCCAGTTTTCAGGGCAAAGCCGGGCTCGATTCCAAGTTCGTTTTCATTGACAGTCTTGTACTCGACTCCACCATCAATCCTGATTTTGCCCAGGTGGAATCTGACGAGCCGCGGAACACGGTGAATCAGCGCTTCGCGGTGCTCTTTCCTGAAAAGCGGCCATTTTTCTACGGTGTGCGCTTGACAGGAAAGCGGGGGCCTTGGAATTTGGGTTTTCTGGTGGCCGATGACCGCTCGCCAGGATTGATTGTTCCACCCGCCAATCCTTCATATAACCAGAGAGCGCATTTCGCCATTGGGCGCGTAAGTCATGACTTGGGTGAACAGTCCAGCATTGGAGCGATGTACACCGACCGCGAATTTAATGGGACGTT
>QHZV01000421.1 GCA_003224785.1 Acidobacteriota bacterium | reverse complement strand
TCCCCGCCGGTATTCGATTTTGCAATTCGTAAAAGAGACTGGCCCTGCATCTGCGATGGCACAGGAATTCCAGCGGCTTCAAGCACTGTAGGTGCGATGTCGAGCGTCCGCACGCGCGCTGAAACCTGTTTCCCGGCGAGTTGATTTGTCGGCAGCTTCAGCAGCAATGGCACGTGGGTCGTTTCATCGTAAAGAAATACTCCGAAAGTATCTTCTCCGTGGGCGCCTAGACTTTCGCCGTGATCGGAAACAATCGCAATGATTGAATCGTCGAATAGCTTCCGGCTGCGCAATGCTTCCACGATTTTTCCGACGGCGGCATCCCCAGTCGCAGCCCCACCGCGCGGGGCTATGTTCGCCCATAAAAAGAAGGGCGTCTCGTGTTTCCCACCAACCCAGGCTACGATGTCAACAATCTGTTTCGCTCCGCCGCTCGAGTCGTAGGAATCGAATCCACGATCGAATCCCGGTGCATGCCCGCTCTTGGGGTCAAGCATTGAAGTGCCCACGAACGCGACCCTCTTGTATCCTCGCCCGTGTAGCACGTCCGGAAGCCACGAAACGCCCGCTGCCAGCGGTGATCCAAACTCCGTAGCCCCATGCGTCTGCGGATAGGTGCCGCTCAATATGCTCGCATCAGAAACCACGGTGAGGGGCGCCTGCGCATACGCATGCTCGAAGACAATGCTCTGCTTCGCTACACCGTCGAGGGCAGGAGTCGGATGCTTCGCGTCGAGGAACCCGACACGGTGAGCTCGTACCGATCCCAATGTAATAAGAATGATATTCGGATTGGCAGCCGCAAACGAGCTACCAGACAGCATTAAGGTGAATGGCGTTAAGATAAATAAAGACAAGTGGAAGAGGCGAAGCGTTGACCGAAGCATGACTTGGATATTCAAAGTCTAGCAGTTGGTTAAGTACCGCCGCGTTAGTCATCTTGAAAATACTCGGAGCAACAATCTGAAGCGGATCCGTGCGTCCCTGGCTGGCCTGCTCGTCCTGCTCGGCAGCATGTTGCTGATTTCGTGCGGGCGCAGTGGCCCGCGTTGGCACGGCCATCACAAGCTCATCATCCTCGGAATTGACGGCATGGACCCGCAACTGCTGACTCGATTTATTGGCGAAGGCAAGATGCCGAACTTCGCGAAGCTGATGCAGCAGGGATCGTTCCGCCAGCTCACTACAAGCATCCCGCCGCAAAGTCCCGTCGCATGGTCAAACCTAATTACAGGAATGAATGCCGGCGGGCACGCCATCTTTGATTTTATTCATCGCGATCCAAAGACGATGGAGCTTTACTTCTCTGCCTCGCGCGTGGAGCCGCCGAAGCACGCCATTCACATCGGCAGCTGGGTCATTCCACTTGGAGGCGGCACAGCCGAGCAACTGCGGCAGGGAACGGCTTTCTGGCAAGTTCTTGATGAGCACGGCGTGCCCAACAGCGTCTTCCGCATTCCGTCGAATTTTCCGCCCGCGCCGGCGAAAGGGCACACGCTTTCAGGCATGGGTACGCCCGATCTACGCGGCACCTACGGCACGTTCTCTTTCTACACGGACGATCCCACAGCTGCGACTGGCGCAACAGAAGGCGGACAGATCATTCCGGTGCAGGTCGAAAACTCGCAAGTCTCCGCGAACTTGATCGGCCCCGACAATACCTTTCGTAAAGGATCGCCGGCGTCACTCGAACCGTTCACCGTTTCGGTTGATCCTGCGACTGGACTCGCGTTGAATTCCACCTCGTTCCCTGGTTTGCAACCGTGAAAGGCATGTGTCGCTTCTATCTCAAGCAGGCGCATCCTCGATTTCAGTTGTACGTTTCGCCCGTCAACATTGATCCCGCGGACCCGGCCCTTCCGATCTCCACTCCGAAGGCCTACTCTCGCGATCTGTCAGATGAAGCGGGAGAATTCCATACCCAGGGCATCGCGGAAGACACCAAGGCCCTCTCCGATGGTGTATTGGACGACAAAGAATATCTGGACCAGGCGCGCACCGTGCTAGCCGAACACCGCCGCATCTTCGATAAAGAATTCCCTAAATTTCAAGATGGCGTGTTCTTTTTCTATTTTTCCAGTCTTGATCTCAACTCGCACATGTTCTGGCGTCTGATGGATACCGAACATCCTGAGTACGACACAGCACTTGCAGCGCAGAACGGTTCCGCAATTCCTCACTTTTATCAACAGATTGATCAGGTACTGGGCGAGGTGCTTCCGAAGTTAGATAACGATACCACTCTGCTTGTGCTTTCCGATCATGGCTTCGCTCCGTATTATCGGTCGTTCAATCTGAATACCTGGTTGCTGCACAATGGTTACATCAAGTTGAAGAGCGGCGCGGACCTCGACTCCAACGAGCCCTTTGCTGGAGTGGATTGGACGCAGACGCGAGCCTACGGAATCGGGCTCAACGGCTTTTACCTGAACCTGCGAGGCCGCGAGCGCAACGGGATCGTGCAACCGGGCGCTCAAGCCGATGCATTGCTAACCGAGATCAAAGACAAATTGTTGCAAGTAAAAGATCCAAAAACCGGTTTGTCGGTTATCACGCGGGTGGATCGCGCCAATGAGGTTTATCAAGGAGCGTACGCGGCGTCAGGTCCAGACATGATCGTGGGCTACAACCGAGGCTACCGCGCCGGATGGAAGACCATTCTCGGAGCATTTCCTGCGGATGAAATCGAGGACAACACAAATCCTTGGAGCGGCGATCATTGCATGGACTACACGCTCGTGCCCGGTGTCCTGTTGAGCAACCGGAAAATTTCCGCCGAGTTGCCGGCCTTGACCGACATCGCCCCGACCGTCCTCTCAGAATTTGGAATCGCCAAGCCACCAGCTATGATGGGACAGTCAGTATTTAGATCGACGGGTAATGAAGGCAGATAGAGAATCACTCGACGGATACCAGCGACAAACAGACTTCTGCAAGTCCCAAGCCCCGTAGGGGGCGGAAATTATTAGCCCAGGGCCTGCCCTGAGGTTGTCGAAGGGGCGTAAGTTCTGGGTAAGCGGGAATCTGACCGAGTCCCGTACGGTTACGAATCGGTGGATGAATTCGTCTTGCACGTTCTGGAAAAGGAAATCAAGAAGGTTCTTCCGCCTGACGAAGACGCCCCGTCAAAGGAGCTCGTGAAAAAGCGCCTGCAAGGCCTGGGGTATATCGAGTAGCTCCGCAACAGACAGGTGGCCCATTCAAGCCCTCCTTGGCTTGAGTGGGGAACTAACTGCGTACACGCTTACTTCATAGATAATGAGCTTTCTTGAATTGCACGCGCCATTGATGTTGGTTTTTCTACTATCCATTGCGATTGGGCTCCTGATGGTCGTCGTCTTCCGCTACACCTCCGACCAGAAAGCGATCCGAATAGCTAAAGACCATCTCAAAGCCCACCTCTTGGCGGTGCAATTATTTCAGGACCAGCTTCAGGTCGTTCTGATTTCTTATTGGCGGATCATTCGAAGCACAGGGAATTATCTGCGTCTAGCTTTTATGCCCGTTCTGTACGTCAGCATTCCATTAATTTTCCTGATGGTGCAAGTGGATCGCTATCTCGGCTATTCGCCGATCGCAACCGGGCAGTCATTCCTTGTGAAGGCGCGCCTGGTAGATTCCAATGCTCTCGATCAAGCGTTCTTGCGATTGCCGTCCAGCTACTCGCTCACCGCGCCCGCGCTCCATGTTCCAGCAGAAAATGAGATCGTGTGGCGTGTAGTAACGCAAGAACCGGGCAAGCGCGATTTACAGATCGACGTTGGCAGCGACTCGCTTTTAAAATCGTTGGAAGTCGCTGCCGGCATCAGGCGAATCTCTCCAACGCGGCTCAAGGATAAATGGTGGGAACGAATGTTCGTTTCCGGAGAAGATGCGCTGCCTTCGAACAGCCCAGTTCAGTCCATTTCCATCAACTACCCCGAGCGGACCATCGCGTTCGCTTGGCTCGAATGGAACTGGATTTGGCTGTTCTTCGTCTTGTCATTAATCTTTGGGTTCTTGTTTAAGACAGTCTTACGAGTTGAAATATGAGAAGTGACTCTAAAACACGACGGTTTCCGCGGTTGATGGCTGCCTTAATCGCGGTGCTCGTACTGGTCGTGTTGTGTCCAACGTCGAGCCATGCCTATGCCGGCCCCGGCGCGGGGTTCGCTGTTCTCTCATCTTTCTGGACTCTGTTCGTCGCATTCCTCTACTCGGCGTATGCGTTTCTCACGTGGCCTCTCCGGCATTTGCTCAGATTGCTGCGTCGTCGAAAGTCTTCCGGCAAGGCACAAATCAAGCGAGCGGTAATTCTCGGATTTGATGGTATGGATCCAGAACTAGCCGAGCGTTTTATCGCAGAAGGTAAGCTGCCAAATTTGGCGCGGCTCCAAGAGCAGGGGACCTTCCGGAAGCTGCGTACAACCTTTCCCGCGATCTCGCCCGTAGCCTGGTCCACATTTATGACGGGCGTGAATCCCGGCAAGCACAACATTTATGACTTCCTCGCGCGCGATCAAAATAACTACCTTCCATTTCTCTCGTCGGCTGAAATTAAAGGGCCGAAGCGGAGCTTAAAGATCGGCAAGTACACCATCCCGCTCGGCAAGGCGCAAATCAAGGGCATGCGGAGAGGCACGCCTTTCTGGCATTGGCTCGGCAAGGCGGGAATCTTCTCATCGGTGATTCGCGTCCCGGTGACTTTTCCTCCAGAGAAATTCCCTGGCGTGCTTCTCTCTGGAATGTGCGTACCCGACTTGAAGGGCAGCCAAGGAACTTTTTGTCTCTGCACCACTCGCGCGGAAGGAGATAAGTTTCGCGAAGGCGGAGTGCGAATCCCAATTCACCGGCATGGCCCCGTTCTCACAACTTATGTTCCCGGCCCAGATGATCCGCTCGCAGGAGAGCAGGGCGGGGAACTGCGCTCGAATTTTGAAATTCGCCCGAATACAAGCAAGGCTCAAGCCCAGATTACAACCGACTCGGAGAAATTCACGCTGAAGGTCGGCGAATATTCCAACTGGATTTCCATCAAGTTCAAAGCAGGTTTGGGATTCAGCGCGCGGGGTATCTGCAAGTTTTATCTAAAAGAAGTTTCGCCGGAAGTCGAAGTCTATGTGACACCGG
>QHZV01000420.1 GCA_003224785.1 Acidobacteriota bacterium | reverse complement strand
GCTGAAACCTTGTCGCTGGCGAAACAGGCCGAAGCGACGCGTGACCTTGAAGTGAAGCGAGCGCAGTACGTCGAAGTTACCAAACGTCAGCAGGCCCAGGCCGACAAAGCTTATGACATCCAGACCAACATCATGCAGCACCAGGTCATCGCGGAGCAGGTGAAGGTACAGCAGATCGAAAAAGAACAGCAGGTCAAAGTTCAGGAAGCGGAAATCAATCGCCGCCAGGCCGAACTGGTTGCGACCGTGCTCAAGCCAGCAGAAGTCGAGCGTCAGCGCATTGAGACTCTCGCCGCCGCCGAGAAGCAACGGCTGATTGCCGAAGCCGAAGGCCGGGCATCTTCGATTCGCGCCCAGGGCGAAGCGGAATCGGAAATCATCTTCAAGAAAGGTGACGCCGAGGCGCGAGCAATGAACGTGAAAGCCGAGGCTTACCAGGAGTACAACCAGGCCGCAATTTACGACAAGCTGCTGACCAGCTTGCCCGAAGTGGTACGCGCTCTGGCGGCTCCGCTGGCCAATGTGGACAAGATCACCGTGGTTTCGACCGGCAATGGCGACGCTACGGGGATGAACAAAATCACCGGCGATCTGACCAAGATGGTGGCGCAGGTTCCGGCATTGTTTGAGACCCTTTCGGGAATGAACATGTCCGATCTGCTGTCAAAGGTACGCGGCATCGGCGACAAATCGCCGAAACCAGATGCCCTGCCGCCGGGGAACGGGGGCGCGAAGTAGAAAATCAAAATCCCCACCCTGTCGCAAGACGGCGACAAGAGTGGGTCACCCTCGGGGGCACAATATGAAACGACCAGACTTGAACATCGCTCTCGGCACTCTCTTCGGTGCTGGCGTGGCGGGTGGAGTCGCCGTCGCCTTGGCCGGACGGTCTTGGCTTCCTTTCGGGATTCTGGTTGGCATTATAGGCGGATGGCTGATCGCGACATTGAAGCGCTGGCAATATCGCGGAAGGACCAAAAGGTTGGACGATTCACCTCGAGAATGAGCGTGCCTTACCAGCCCCGAAGGGGCGACATACGTTAGCCCAGGGCGTAAGCCCTGGGTTAGCTGATGAATGACCGAGTCCCGGAGGGACGGCAGAAACGGAAGCACGCAGATGAAACGACCATCCGTGCAAGTCGGGTTAGGAATCGCACTCGGGGCTGGGATCGGCATTGCGATCTCGGTTGCGCTGGGCTCCGGCGGAGCATGGCTGGCGATTGGAATCGCGATCGGCGTCCTCATTGGAACCATGATGTCTCGCAATCGAACCGAAATTAGGAGGCAATTATGAAATGCAGTCCGCTGAATGCAGGTATAGGAGTCGCCCTCGGGGCAGGAATTGGCGCGGCAAGTGGGGTGGCACTGGGTCATATTGGATCGTGGGTCGCAATCGGAGCCGGGATAGGCGTAGCAATCACATGCTCCTGCGCTCCGAAAACCAGGCCAGGTCCGGCGCAGAGTCCGACGCCGAAGGTTTAGACGGAACCCGATTTTGAGGTTCTACGAAAGGCGAATAGGGTGGGGGCACCCTCAGTTTGTTGATTTTTGTTTTGAGCTAACGGCTAAGAGCTAATAGCTAAGAGCTGGTTTTCGAAAGGAGTTTCCCATGGCATTACTAGACCGAGTTTCAACACTGGTACGAGCAAATATCAATGACCTCATCGACAAGGCCGAAGATCCGGAAAAAATGATCAAGCAGGTCATCCTCGACATGCAGAACCAACTGTTACAGGTGAAGACGCAGGTGGCAATCGCCATCGCCGACCAGCACCTGCTTGAAAAAAAACAAAAAGAAAACGAAGAAAAAACGACCGAATGGACGCGCAAGGCCGAACTCGCCGTCGGCAAGAAAGAACCTCAAGACAGCTTTGCGTCAACTCGAACAGAAACTGACTGAAGCCCAAGCCAAGGCCGATCTGCTGATCGCGCAGCATCGCCGTGCCCGGGCCGTCGGGAAAGCCCACGACGCTCGGGTCGCGATCGGCGATCATTCTAAGAGTGCCGCTTTCGATCGTCTGAAACACAAAGTCACGCACAACGAAGCAGTGAGCCTGGCCAAATCCGAGATCGGCGCCGACGACGTGGAAGACCGATTCACGGCGATGGAAAAGTCAGACCGAATTGAGCAGTTGCTGGCAGAGATGAAGGCACGGCACGCGTGAGAGGCTCCACTTGTAGCGATGTGACGGTGATTTACACTCTCAAAACTTAATGTGGGGTTCATGTTGGCAGTACGGACCTTTATGCATATACTTTCCCGCGAGATGCTCGCTCCAGTCGGATTGCCAGGATTTGTCTCTGAATATTTGCGCCTGTATGCTTTTGCGCTTGCGTTTGCGCTTCTCGTAGCGGTCGGTTTTTATATTCGACGACTCCCCGGATGGTTTCGCTCAATGCGTGCAGCAAGTTGGCCGATGGCACAAGGAACAATAGAGGGCGTGAAGGTGAATGTTTTTTCCGGTCAGGCGCTCGGAGAATTGGCCTATTCGTATGTCGCCGAAGGAGAACGCTATTCCGGGTATTTTCTTCTGCAGTTTGCTAATGAGCAGGATGCATGGCGCATGGTCAGTCCACTGAAAGGTCAATCCATTTTGGTTCGTTACGAGACCCGCAATCCTGCTTTTTCAGCGGTGCGCAGCGAGGACCAAAATTTCCTGTTCGGCAATAAAGATGGAAAGCTCATTACGAGGCTGTTAATTCGGCACGTTGTTGAAATCATGGACCTCTCAGCCTGGAAGGATTTGGCAAACAGGTTGGGAGCAGGAAATTGGCCAGTCATAAAAGGGCGCATCGAATATGGAGCGGTAACACAGCACAGGGATACTGAGACTTGGTTGCGCTTTCCCAACTACACGGCGGAGGTAAGTTATTCCTACTCTGTCGCAGGCGAATACTACTCCGGCCACATCGAAAGGTCATTTGTTCGAGAAGCCTCGGCGCAGAAATTTGTCGACAACCTCAAAGGCAAAGCTGTATTCGTTCGCTGCAACCAGAGCTCGCCGGAAATGTCCGTTCTCCGTAAGAGTGACCAGCCACTCTTGCAGCACGCCTAGCTGTCCAGGCATTTTCACGTGAACTGGACGGGCGTCGTGAGAATGCCTTCGTCGGTGATAGCGCAAGCCGACGCGGGGTCCTTCGACTTCGCTCAGGATGACAGAGCTGTTTAACTACCAAGAATATAGGAGCCATCATGCAATCTCGCATCACTGGAACCACCATGCCCGTTTTGGAGTTCGTTCTCGAACCGAACGAGTCCGTCATCTCCGAGGCAGGAGAGCTTTCGTGGATGGGCAGCTCCATCCAGATGACCACGCACACGCAGTTTGCTGGCGGGGGAGGCCTGTTTGGCGTGCTGAAGCGAGTGGCCGGCGGAGGTTCGATCTTCATGACCGAATACCGCGCCATCGGAACTGCGGGAGAGGTGGCGTTCGCGACCAAGTTGCCCGGACACATCGTGCCGGTTGAAGTCTCGCCGGGACACGAGTACATGATTCATCGCCACGGATTTCTTTGCGCGATGCCGCAGATCCAGATTTCAGTCGGATTCCAGCAGTCGCTTGGCGCAGGCATTTTCGGAGGCAGCGGTTTCCTGCTTCAACACCTCAGCGGACAGGGCACAGCATGGCTCGAACTTTCGGGCGAACTCGTGGTCCGCGACCTGCAGCCGGGAGAAACTTTGCGCGTCCACCCCGGGCATGTCGGAGCATTTCAATCCAGCGTGTCGTTTCAGATCACAACCGTTCCCGGCGTGAAAAACATGATCTTCGGTGGCGACGGAATCTTCCTGGTCGCGCTCACCGGGCCGGGGCGGATCTGGCTGCAGACGCTTCCGATTACTAAGCTCGCCCACGCCATTAATGAATACTTGCCACGTGAAGCCCGCCGAGAAACCGTAGAAGGCGGCGTAGTCGGAGGAATCGTGGGCTCGATCCTGAATGGAATGAAGTAAAACGCAACTCAACAGTTCAGCGAAAAGGCCGGCAGACCTACAACTCCGATAA
>QHZV01000077.1 GCA_003224785.1 Acidobacteriota bacterium | reverse complement strand
CCGTGCGCGAAGCGCTATAAGCCGGGATCGCGGAACTCAAAAATCCTGTGAGGATTGCGACTCCGATTGCAGTTGGCGCAGTAAATTTCCACGCATGTTGGGCAATAACGAACAGATTCCCGGCTCCCGGAGCCTTCGTTCCTCCGGTAATCAAGAGCAAGGCAAACAAAGTCCCGCATACTCCACCAATCAGCCCGACAGCCGTCGATTCTCCAACAAACAGCGCAAGGATGACTTTGCGGGTGAAGCCCATTGTCTTTAGCACCGCAACCTCGCGGGTGCGCTCGCGGATGGACATTGCCATGGTATTGCCCGAAACTAACAGAATCGTAAACACCGAGGCAGACGCGATCACCAGAATGAACGCCTTCACGTTTCCGAGCATAGCCAGGAAACTAAGTCCGAATGCCTTCTCGGTCTCGGTTCGCGTTGGCTCGGGCGCATTAGCAAACATTGCATCTACATCGTGCGAGACCTGGTCCACATGCTGAGGCGAATCCACCAGGATTCCGTAGAACCCTGCGACGCCTTTTGCGAACGGCACTCCCTCTTCAACGTACTTTTCATTGAAGTAGAGTGAATTGTTTGGCAGCTTCGCGTTAAAGATGCCACGCAGCGTCAGTTCCAGCTGAATCGGATAGATGTCACCTTGCAGCATGATCCGCTCGCCGATTTTCCAGCCGTATTTCTTCGCCAGTTCAGCATCGGCAACAGCGCCGGCGCGGTCTCGCTTCCAGGCGTCCAATTGATCTTTGGGGATTTCCAACTCCGGATACACGTCGAAGAACTCGTCTGGATCAGTACCGAACCGGGCAAAGAAGTTCTTCTGGGTCGCGTCCTTGTAGGTCCCGCCAAACCAGTTCATCGGGATGACCTTCATGACCCCAGGAACATGGCGGATTTTTTCGCGATAAGACGACGGGATCAGATTGGTCAGTGAGACCTTATGCCGCACAATTAGCCGCTGTGCCGACTGCTCCGAGCGCAGGTTGTTCCCATAGAATGCCTGCCACATGGACATTAAGAAAGACAGCAGCGCCAGAGAAAAGGCCATGCTGCCCACGGTCAGCCAGAAGCGCAGCTTGTTACGATAAACATTCTTGCGTACAAATCGGGCCAGGGTCATACGACACTCCGGGTAAAAACTGGGTCAAAACTGAAAATGAAAGCCTGGGAGCAGACACACAGCATAGCCGATCCTCACATAATGAACAACCCGCCTCACAGTAAAGAGAATCGTTTTCCTCGGGCGTTTCTGCCAGTGCAGATCGTCAGCGGGCGCGGCTGACATTTGTCACAAAGCAAGCTTTTAGCTTTTAGCCGTTAGCTTTTAGCTTGACGACTCTGAACAAGCTGCTGCGCGCCATTCATTACCTCGGACACGCATTATTCGGCGCAAGGTGTCGCGGATTGCCTCAAAAAAGTCCTGGATGTCGGCTCATGGGCAAGAGCTAAGAGCGTTTGCTCTGGGTACTTCGGTAATTCCCTGCATCGCCACCTCAGAACTTATGATTTAGACGACCGTTTCTCGTCCGCTGAGCAGAAGTCGAAGCGGACGTTGAGGCAAGCAAAAGATGTCGGAAAAAATCGGCCGTTTCGAAATCATAAGCCAGCTCGCGCAGTCTCCATTGGCGACCGTTCATAAGGCACTCGATACCGAGAGCCAGCAAACTGTTGCGCTCAAAGTTGTTCGACTCGATCAGGTCAAAGATCGCGCAACGCTCTTGAAGCAAACATTCGAAGAAGCAGATCAAGCCAAGCCGCTAAGCAGTCACAACATTGCGGCCCTCTATGGCTCGGGCGATGAAGGCGATCTGCTGCTCGCTGCCGCTGAATACGTTCAAGGCAATTCGGTTGCGACTACTCTCGCGCGCAAAGACGGATTTTCCATCTGGGACCTGCAAGACATCGCTCGTCAGGTTTGCCAGGCGCTTGACCATGCCCATGGCCACAACGTAGTTCACCAATCACTGGAGCCCGCGAAAATCATGGTCCAGTGGGACGGCATGGTGAAGGTGCTCGGATTTGGAATGTCGGCGATGAATTCTCTGGCGATGGAGACGGCAACTATTCCCGACATTCTGCACTATGCGTCGCCAGAGCAATTACGCGACGAGGCCTGTGATCACCGCTCCATGCTTTTCAGCCTGGGAACAATTCTTTACGAGATGGCCACTGAGCAGAAGCCGTTTACGGGAGAGACTGCAGAGCAGTTGCGCACAGCCATTCTTGAGCAGACCCCGCCATTGCCCGTCCGCTTGAAGCCGAACGTGAATGCCGCGTTGAGCGCGCTCATCATGAAGGCGATTTCTAAATCGCCCGACGAGCGTTTTCAATCCGGGCAGGAACTGATCCACGAGCTCGAGGAATGCAAGAACTCCACTAAGCCGGCTAAAGCTACAGTGGTTCCAGCAGCGCCGAAACCTAAAGCATTCGCCGCCGCAGCAGGAGCACAGCCCGGCGGGACTCAGAACGCCGACGTCCCAATTTCGCAGAAACCCTTGCCTTCGGTAAAAATGTCAACCGCCACGCAAGAGCCGCCCGCAACCTCGCATTTCAAAGTTGATCCGATGATGGCCGGCGAGGACGACTCAAGCCCAGCCGCCGCAGTCAGAAAAAGTTTTTCGGATATGAGCGAATTGCCGCCGCTTAAAGAAGTCTATGTGGCGCCTGCGTCCCCGCCTGCGGTTGACGAGCCGGAAGCCGAAGCTTTACCGCACGCCGTAACCAAGAAAACCGTCCCAGAAAAATCTAAGATCCAGGTCCGTGAAACCGCGCAGAAGGCGGTCTCGGAAATTCGCAAGACGCCACCAAAGTTGTATTTGTACGCCATCGGCGGCGCTGTCGCGCTGATCGCCGTAATCATCGCCGGAATGACTTTGTACAACTGGTTGGGAGATCGAGGTTCGGGCGAGTCCGCATCGGTTCCACCAGCGGCACAGAGTCACCCATTGCCGGTACAAACGCCAGCGGCGCAGCAACCGCCTCCGCCACAGCAAACGCAAGCCGCGGCACCCGAAGCACCTGCCGAGCAGGCATTGCAGCAAGAAACAGCAGCGCCCGAGCCTGCCGGCCCCGTCGCGACGTCCAACGGCCGCGGAAGGAAATCGCGTGCAAAGTCGGCCCCCGCGATTGTTCCCGCTCAACTGTCGGTTTCGTCCAATCCCGCTGGCGCGCAGATTTCGTTTGATGGAAGCGTACTTTGCGACAGCCCATGCACTCTGACCGGCATTGCGCCCGGGCAACACACGGTTTTGGCCAGTAAAGCAGGTTTCGGACCGGCAAGCCGAAGCATCAATCTTGCGTCAGCCGCGAACTCTTCCGTGTCTCTTGAATTAGTCGCGCAAGCTGCGAGGTTGTCAGTCGCGAGCACGCCCGCTGGCGCCGTGATCCTCATCGACGGCAAAGACACGGGCAAGCTGACTCCTTCTCAACTGTCGCTGGACAAGCCCGGCGCTCATACCGTTGTTGTGCGAAGGTCCGGATATCTTGACGAGTCGGGTTCGATCAACGCTGAAGTGGGACAGACTTCGAATCTAAGCCTGACGCTCAAACCGCTGGGAAGCACCGAAGAAATTCGCGCCGCGGGTGGCAAGTTCAAGAAAGTCTTCGGGCACGGAGAAGACGCGAGTATGGGAATTGTCAGCGTCAAAACTCAGCCCAAAGGCGCGCAGATCATGGTCAACAACCGCGTTCTCGACAAAACTGCGCCTTTTGACTTCTATTTGAATCCAGGAACCTACGTTCTCGATATCAATATGTCCGGCTACCGTGGCGTGCATCGGGTGATCAGCGTGGAATCGAAAGAGCGCGTTGCCATCGAAGAAAGCCTGGTTCCGGAATAAAAAAGGCCGCCGTCACCGGCGGCCTCTGCCCCTATTCTAACGCTTACCTGTAATATCCACGCTGACGGAAGGCGTTCTGGTAGCCCTCGCGGTATGCCGCACTGTACTGCTCACGGTATTCATGCTTATTGCCGAACTCGCGGCGGTAGCCGTGATCGGCATCGTCAAATCGGCCACGCGGGTTCGGATTAAACCGCTTGCCTCTCCACATATCTTCACGAGCTACGGCCATGCCGTCTCGGAACCCGAATTCGCGAGCTTCGTGAATGCCACGCCGGTAGCAATCATTGCGATCGTAGTAGCGGTTATCATCACGGTCGTAATATCGGTCACCGTCCCGGTCGTAACGGTAATCTTGCGCGGCGGCGTATCCTGCCGTGCCGGCCAACACGGTGAGCATCAACGCTGCCGTCGTCAATTTGCTCTTCATACAGTCCTCCTGTTTGAGCGCGCGGGGCCGGTTATTTGCGGCTCTGAACTCTTGTCGCGCTCGTTATTTTGAAACACTGAATCAAGTCGGAAGTTGCGAGCGAGAAACCCAGCTGTGAGCGGCGAGCGACGAGATGTGCGCAATCTCAGAGGGCCATTTTCATCGAAGGAAGGAGGCCGGCTTCAAAACCGTTTACTGAGATCTGGCTTCAGCCGCTGAGGCGGCAGGAGTGGAAATCGTGCCCTTCCAGTGTGAACAACTCGTTGCTCATCGGTGCTAGACTTTTCTGTTTTCTCACTGGGTGCGCGTATGACAATTCAGCGAGTGGGCGTAGTTGGCGCAGGCACGATGGGCAATGGCATCGCGCACGTTTTTGCGCGTGCCGGATATGAAGTTGTGCTCTGCGATATCGAACAGAAGTTTCTTGATCGTGCGCTGACGACTATCGGCAAAAACCTTGATCGCGAGGTCGCGAAAAATAAAATTTCAGAAGCCCAGAAAGCAGAGGCGGTCGGCCGTATTTTCCCCGCGGTTGATCGCTCCCGGCTCTCGGCTTGTGACTTCATCGTTGAAGCTGCTTCGGAGCGCCTGGAAGTCAAGTCAGAGCTGTTTCGCGATCTCGACCGCATCTGCCGTCCAGAAGTGGTCCTTGCGTCAAACACCTCTTCGATCTCCATTACCAAACTTGCCGCCACCACCTCGCGCGCGGACAGAGTCATTGGCATGCACTTTTTTAATCCCGTGCCGATAATGAAGCTGGTGGAGATTGTCCGGGGCCTCGCCACTTCAGACCAGACTTCCGAAACCGTGAAGGCACTCGCGCTCAAGCTAGAGAAGACGCCAGTCGAGGTGAACGATGCTCCCGGATTTGTGTCCAATCGAGTGCTGATGCCGCTTCTGAACGAAGCTATGTTCGCGGTTATGGAGGGCGTGGCAACACCCGAAGCCGTTGACGAAGTCTTCAAGCTAGGGATGGCGCACCCCATGGGCCCGCTGACTCTTGCTGACTTCGTCGGCCTTGATGTCTGCCTCGATATCATGCGCGTCTTGCATCAAGGACTAGGCGATCCGAAATATCGTCCCTGTCCCCTACTGATCAAAATGGTGGATGCGGGCTGGCTTGGGAAAAAATCCGGGCGCGGATTTTACAAATATTAGCGATGCAGAACTCCGACGCTCTCGTTTACAGCTTGGCGGTGTTGCTCGGAATCTGCGCTGGAATTCTGGAAGTCACAGTCGGCGACATTCTCGCGACTGCACTGTTTGTCCTGGTCTCGACACTAATTCTCGGCTTTATGAGACCACGCAAGGCCTGGCGCTGGCTCGTTCTAGTCGGTGTCTTCGTTCCGATGTCACGATTGATGGCCTACGTTGCGTTTGGCCAGAGACCCTACCATGCTCAGATATGGGCCTCTGGGCTCGGCTTTGTAACCGGAATCGCCGGCGCTTACGGTGGTGCAACGCTGCGACTCGGAGTGGACGAATTGTTTCGGCATAAGAGCCAGTAAAGAGTCCCTACGGGCACAGAACGATCGACTTGATTGCGACGAATCAATGTAGAACCGGCACCTAGACTTTTCGCCCGAAAGTACGGCTTAACCAAAAAGTTACTCCCGGATTCACAGCAGTTAAAGGTATGCTCCAGAGACATGGGTGTTTGTGTCTCGATGCTGGCCAGCGGCAGCCGGGGAAACTGCGCGATGGTCGAGAGCTCCAATGCGCGAATCCTGGTGGACGCCGGTATCTCTTGCCGCGAGACTTTCAAACGTCTCAAGTCGCTGGGCCGCGATCCTCGCGAAATCTCCGCCATCCTCATCACCCACGAACATTCTGACCACGTTTATGGGCTTGCAACTTTAGCGAAGAAACTGAAGGTCCCGCTTTTTATGGCCGGGGCAACTCATCAGGCGTGGGCGCGCACGGTTCGAAATGCTTCCGGCAAGCCGCCCGAAATTGCCAAGCTGGAACTATTCTCCGCTGGTCGATCGTTCCAGATTGCGGACATCACCGTAATGCCGTTCACAATTCCGCATGACGCCGCCGATCCGGTGGGTTTCACTTTTCGCGTGGAAGGGACCAAGATCGCGCTGGTCACCGATCTTGGCTACATGCCGGCAAGCGTTCGCGATCACCTGCGCAAATGCGATGTCCTGATCGTGGAATCCAATCACGATTTGGAAATGCTTCGTGGCGGCTCTTACCCTTGGTCGGTCAAACAACGGGTAATGAGCCGGGTGGGACACCTCTCCAATGAATCCCTCGCTCAATTTTTTGAGGAAGATTATGATGGAGGTGCATCTTACATAGTATTGGCGCACCTCTCAGAGCAGAACAATCATCCGGAGATCGCCCTCAAGGCGGCGGAAAAAGCTTTGGGCAGGCAGATGACGCTTTTGCAAAATCGGGTCATGCTGGCTGCGCAGGATGCGCCGACCGAGACCATTCGTCTTTAACTTATAGCTTGTGTAGGCGAGCTTGTATGAGCGATTGCATTGATCCCGTAATAGGCAAAA
>QHZV01000076.1:10887-13500 GCA_003224785.1 Acidobacteriota bacterium | reverse complement strand
GCTGCGAGGCGTCGTAAATTCACATCCAAAAGATCGGCAAGGAGGCCACCATGAGATGCTGGTCGCTGATCGCTTTTGTTTCGTTTGCGACTCTTGCTGTCGCGCAGCAGAGCGCTGATCATTCGCCCTTCTCATCCGACCTCGTTCTGTGGTCGCACATGCAGCAGCCGCAGCAGCCCGAGCAAGACCGGCCACATCAGGCGCCAACTCCCACCCCTGATCCCAGCCCTGAAACACAGCCGGCGCAAAATCCGACACCTTCTCAGCCCGGTCAGTCCACACAGCAGAAATCCGCCGCATCGCCAGGACCCGCATCCACCGCGCAGACCTTCACCGGAATCATCGACAAGCAAGCCAGTAATTTTTTATTGAAGGTCTCAGAGACGATCTCCTACAAGCTCGACAATCAAACAGAGGTGCAGCAGTACGAAGGCAAACGCGTTCGAATCACGGGCACTTTGGATTCGTCCATCAATCTTATTCACGTGGATAAAGTCGAACCGCTGTCGCGCCAGTAAATGCCGTCTGGAAGGTTTCGGATCGGTTGGGTCTTCAGTCCGAAATCTCAAATCTGAAATCTTCATTCTCATTCCCGGTGCTACATTAATCTTTCATGTCAGCGCCAGACTCCCGCTTTGTTCGCGCGTGCAAAAGCTTGCCCGTTGACCGCACGCCCGTCTGGTTCATGCGCCAAGCGGGTCGCTACATGCCTGAATATCGCGCACTGCGCAAGGCACATTCGCTGCTTGAGATCTGCAAGACTCCCCAACTTGCCGCAGAGGTCACGATCACTGCAGCCGAAATTCTGCAGGTGGATGCGGCGATCATCTTTGCCGACCTTTTACTGCCGCTCGAAGTCATGGGCCTGCCCTTCCATTTTTCAGCCGGTGAGGGTCCCATCGTCGAACGACCCGTGCGCACCAGTGATGACGTTACACGCCTGCGCACCGATTCTGCTGGCGATCTAGGCTATGTAGCAGAAAGCGTTCGTCTCGTGGCAAGTCATTTCGGCGCGAAGCTGCCCGTCATCGGATTTTGTGGTGCGCCATTCACGCTTGCGAGTTACATGATCGAAGGTGGCGGCTCACGTCATTACATCAATACAAAGAAGATGATGTATTCGAGTGACAGCGCATGGAACGAACTCCTCACGAAGGTTGTGGCAGTAACCTCGCAATATGCAGTTGAGCAGGTCCGTGCCGGCGCTGACGTAATCCAAGTTTTCGATAGTTGGGTGGGCTGCCTTGCGGTTGAGGACTATCGCCGTCATGTTCTGCCTCGAACGGCAGAATTGGTTCGCAAAGTGAAGGCCGCTGGTGTGCCGGTCATTTACTTCGGAACCGATACCGCCACACTCCTTCCCGCAATAAAAGAAATAGGTGCGGATGTAATAGGCCTTGATTGGCGCATTCCGCTTGATGAAGGTTGGGAACGGGTCGGGCATGCGGGTGCTGTGCAGGGGAATCTGGATCCAGCCGTGCTGTTCTCCGACTGGGAACAAGTGCGGCAACATGCACAGCACGTGCTCGATCTCGCAGCCGGGAGGCCGGGTCACATTTTCAATCTTGGCCATGGCATTCTGCCGGAAACTCCGGTGGAAAATGTCAAGGTTTTGGCAGCCTACGTCCAGGAGCAGTCGGCTAAGCAGGCGGCACGATGAACAATACCGGCGTGTTACTGCTGGCTCATGGCAGCCCTGATTCCGTCGATGAGGTCCCCGATTTTCTCCTGCGCGTCACGGGCGGACGCCCTCTTCCACCCGACGCGATCGAAGAAGTCAAACGCCGCTATAGCTTGATTGGCCGCTCGCCATTAACGGAAATCACTCTGAAGCAGGGCGAACTCCTGGCGACCAGGCTGAAGTTGCCGGTGTATGTCGGGATGAGAAACTGGCGGCCCTTCATCTCTCAAACTTTGAAGCGGATGATCTCCGACAAAATCCACCACGCCGTGGTCATTTGCCTGGCTCCGCAAAATTCCCGCACCAGCGTGGGGCTTTATCGCAACTCGCTGGGCAAATGTGCCGATCCGGAATTGAGCTTCGACTTCGTAGAATCCTGGCATGACGAGCCTTCGCTGATTCAGGCATTCGCCGAAAAATTAATCGAAGGCCGATGGAACGCTCATGCGGCCGCGGGCGCCGACGTGCCGGTAGTCTTCACCGCCCATAGCGTTCCGCATCGCACCATCCTGGAAGGCGATCCGTACGAAAAGCAGGCGCGGCAGACCGCGGAACTCGTAGCAGCTGCAGCTTCGATCGAATCATCTGAGTGGCGCTTCGCCTTTCAAAGCCAAGGGATCTCCGGCGGAGCGTGGCTTGGACCAACCGTTGAAGCCACCATGCTGGATCTCAAACGTAGCGGCAGTCGTGCAGTGTTCATCCAGCCCATCGGGTTTCTCTGCGATCACGTTGAAGTGCTTTATGACATTGACATCGTGTTCAAGCAATTCGCCGAAAGGGAAGGTATGCAACTCTGGCGCGCCGAATCGCTGAATGATTCCTCGCTTCTAACTTCCGCCCTCGAAGCGATTGTGAATTCGCGTCTGCACGCTGCGTTGGAGACGCATTAAGCGCGCATGAAGAGAATCGCGATCATCGGCGGGGGGATCTCC
>QHZV01000076.1:0-10840 GCA_003224785.1 Acidobacteriota bacterium | reverse complement strand
TGATGACTGCATAGTCGAAGCGGGGCCCGATTCATTTCTCAGTGAAAAGGCGCGGGCAGCCGACCTTTGCCGCGAACTCGGCCTCGGCGACCAACTGATCGGCTCGAACGATGCCGAGCGAAAAACCTACATCCTCATCAACGGCCAATTGGTGCCGATTCCTGACGGCCTGATGTTCATGGTCCCAACCAACTTCTTGGCGGCGTTCTCTTCCCCACTGTTTTCGTGGATTACCAAGCTGCGAATGATTCGCGAATGGTTTTACCGGCCTCATGCTTCGAGCGACGACATCTCCGTTTCGGAATTTCTGGAACGGCACTATGGCCGTGAGATGGTGGACCGCGTCGCCGATCCCTTGCTTGCCGGGGTGTATGGCGGCAGCGCGGAAGGCCTCAGTTTGCAATCTGTGTTGCCGCGGTTCGCGGAAATGGAAGCCAATTATGGCAGTCTGGGCAAGGCCATGTTGGCGCAAAGAAAGCACCAGGGTGCTTCCGCGCGTCCGTTGTTCACTTCACTGCGTGGCGGCATGACACAGTTGACTGACGCCCTGATTGCTCGAGTTCCGCAACCAGCATTGCGCGCCAACTCGCCGGTCCAATTATTGAAGCCTGATTCCGGCAAGTGGCTGGTTGTTTCGAGCGGACGCACGCAGGAATTCGATGCTGCGATCCTTGCGACGCCTGCTGGTCGAGCAAGTGAGTTGGTGACTGAGGGCACTCCCCAACTCGCGGCCGAGCTGTCGTCCATACGATACAGCTCATCGGTCACGGTAGGATTAGGCTATGACGAGAAGGTTCGGCGGGCGCTGCCGCCGGGTTTCGGATTTCTGGTTCCGTGCAGCGAAAAGGTTCGAATTAGGGCGGCAACATTCGTGCACAACAAATTCCCGCAAAGGGTGCCCCAGAATCGCGCACTGATTCGCTGCTTCTTGGGAGGCACGCGCGATCCGCAGGTTTTAGATCTGCCCGAAGGTGAAATTGCAGAGATTGTCCGACAAGACCTTGCCGAAGTTCTCGGAATTCGCGCCGCCCCAGATTTCGCCTACGTGTACAAGTGGGAGCAGGCAATGGCCCAGTACGAGGTTGGGCACCGAGCAAAGATCGCACGAATACAAAACCTGCTGGCCGAAAATCCTAGCCTGGCCCTGGCCGGAAACTATTTGGGCGGAATCGGCGTCCCCGATTGCGTGCGCTCGGGATCAGAGGCCGCAGCAAAAATCTCTGCAGAGCTGGAAATCTGAGCGGGCGGGCGCCACGAATTAAGATGCACGCAACGCGACGGACTTTGACTGCCTGTTCTTTACAAATCTTAAAGAACATTCCACGGATCTGAGTGTTAGTTTCTGAACAAGGGAGATTGTCATGCGCTTATTGTTCCTCGCGACGTCGATATTCCTCGCTTCATCTTCGTTTGCACAGGGCCAGTCCGGAAGCATGCCCGGCATCGATATATCCCACGCATCCGGCCAAACTCAAAGCCGAAGCAAGGACATGCACGATATGCCCGGCATGGAGGGAGACGGCACCGCCATGGCCATGCATTCCATGGAATCTCACCACATGGACATGGGCCCGCACATGAAGATGACAGCGTTGCGAACGCCGCAACCCGGCGACCAGGCAAAGGCTGACGAAATTGTCACCGCAGCGCGTGCCGCCGCCGAAAAATATAAGAATTACAAAATCGCGCTGGCCGACGGATTCAGGATCTTCCTGCCGAATGTTCCGCAAAAGCAATATCACTTTACAAATTACCAATATGCCTTCGAAGCGCGAAATAATTTTGATCCATCGCGCCCCACCTCCCTGCTTTACGAAAAACGCGGAGACGACTACAAGCTGATCGGCGTCATGTACACAGCTAAAAAAGATGCCACGGAAGATCAGCTTAATGAGCGTGTACCGCTCAGCATTGCGGAGTGGCATGCGCACGTGAATCTTTGTCTGCCGCCGCGCGATAAGAAAGAGGACGTGCTGCCGCAAAGCACGAAATTCGGTCTGCGAGGCTCAATTGCAACGAAAGAAGATTGCGACGCCGCGGGCGGCAAATTCTATCCGCAGGTTTTTGGTTGGATGGTGCACGTCTATCCCTTCGAGCAGAAGGCGGAGGACATTTGGTCAGTGGAGCGCCAGCATAATCACATGGATTAGTCAGCTTTTTACGTAGGGACGCTGTTTGCAATCTTTTCCCGCTGCCGTGCCACACATAAGGTCTCTACATTCTTCACGAACACAAGACGATCATTAAGCAGGAAGTTGATAACCGAGCACAAGCCGATGGCACAGACACTCGCTGAGAGGTGCCCAAAGCCTGCTCCCCACAGAAGTTTTGAGAAAATGACATTTCCCGCGATGGAGAAAGCGCCCGTAGTCGCATTCAATTTCAGCAACCGGCACAAACGTTTGCTGCCCCTGCGATCGGCCCAAGTGAACCGCTCATGCCAAACGAAATTGTGCAGGACCGCGCTTTCGACCGCGATTGCCGTCGCGATCAGATATTGCACATGGAACACTCCGGTCAGCAGCGCCAGCACTCCTAGCTGCGCCACTATTCCGAGTGCACCAACCCCATTGAACTTGAGCCATCTCGTACATCCTGTCATCGGAGTGGCTCCTCGCGATAAAGCCGTGCGACGTTTCTTCCAGTGAAGAAGACAAGCATCGCCGCCATGCCGAGGATTCCAATCGCGCCGCCAATATCAAACATTCTGTACCCGTGCAGCACCGTCGGCCAGCGCAGAACAGCCAGGTTGCCAATCGCCAACAGAACGCGCAACTCGGTGGGACCAAAGCTCCAGAACGACATTCGGAACTCGCCCAACGTATATGTCGCCAGATAAGACTGAATCGAAAGTAGAAGGAACAGAACAAGCAGACTGCTCGCCACCATTGGACTCATAAATCCTGAAAGCTCCAATCCGCCCATCAACGCAACTGAGCCGATGCTGTCCAGAATGTGGTCCACATAAAACCCGTATCGCGGCCTTTGCTGGTTGCGTACGCGGGCGAGGGTTCCATCCATACTGTCACCGAGCCAGTTGAGAGCGAGGCAGCCTATCCCTGCAATAAGCCAGAGCCGATTTGTTGCGGCCAGCACATACGTGAGCCCCGTTATCAGCTGCGCCGCAAAGCCAAGCGTCGTGAGGTGGTCGGAGTTGATCCACGCGGGCGTATGCCGCGCCAGGTAAATGAGCGCCCGCTTCTCCGCTGTCGCTAGAAAGCTCTCTTGTAGTCGAGTGGCTTGCCGAAAGGCATCCGTTGCACGCAAAGGTTGACTCGCCATTTTGCATTCTCCTGGAAGCATTCTGCTTCAGAATGCGGGTGCAGGAAATGCACTATCGGTAAATCGCTAATCATTTCCAGATAGCTCTGTAAATGCAGAATTAGAAGCACTTACAGGGAGAGATCAACCGCTGTTCTTGCAAAGTTTGATTCACGAAATGTGGTTAGGCCGGCTTCGGAATGTAGATCAACTCATATTCAACTGACCAAGCCTTGCCGTCGGGTGAGACCTCGCCTCTTTGCCTGACTCGGCCCCCATCAAGGCGAGTGAAAGTCATGCGACGCATGGTGCGCTTTCCGTCGTGGTCGCTGGCTGGCCCTTCGAACCGCATTTGTCCACCCAGAATTGCTGCCATTGCTTTCGGTTCACGTTATAGATGTTCAGGCTCTTGCCGTCTCCGCCGCCGCTCCAGTTTTCGAGCAGCGCGCATCCGTTCAGAACGCGTTCGATCTTGGAGGTTCCGGCTGGCTGTCCGGTCGCAGTTTCCACATCCCACTCGCCAATCCAGAAATCGAATTGGCGATTTTCTGGAGTGTGCTCACATGGAGTTGCATTCGCGGTGGTCGCAGCCACAACGTCCTGCCAGCGACGGTCTGATTGAAGCGGCCTGAAATCGGCATCTGACGTAAGGCTATTCACGTTAGGAAAGCCGATTTTGTTGAGCTGATCGAGGACTTCTAAAGCGCGCTCATTTTGCCCAGCGCGGGCAAAAGATTTCGCTTCTCTGTATTGGGACCGCATGGGCTGGTAGTTAGTGTCATTGGCTTGCTTGAATGCATCTGCGGCCTCGGCGAACTTCTGTTGACCATAAAGCGCCTCGCCTAAATGGAACCAGGCCTCGCCATTCTTCGGGTCGCCGTGAACGGAGTCGCGAAAGAAATTTTCGGCAGTAAACCAATCTTTGCTGGCTAGGGCTTGCTCGCCTCGGCTTGGCTGCTGTGCAACAAGATGAGCGGACAAACTCAGGTAGAGGACGACCAGGGACACTCGTGAAATGTTCATGGCGGCAGAAGTATAGACGGAGTAATTTTCAGGAAGAAAGCAGTTTGGGTCGGGTGACGGTTTATCAGGGACGAACTGAGGCTTCCTCGACTGCAGCTACAAGCTGCTCAACCACCCACGAAATCTGTTCTTTCGAGATCACGGCAGGAGGAGCGATCAGAATGTGATCTCCCAAATCGCCGTCAACACATCCCTGGACCGGATAAACCAGCAAGCCGCGCGCGATCGCAGCTTGGGCGACCCGTCCACAGAAGTTCGTTTCAGTCGGAAACGGCGCCTTGCTCGCGCGGTTAGCAACAAACTCCACCGCCCAAAGCAAACCGATACCGCGCACATCACCAATCGCGTTCAGGTCGAGAAGGCGACCGAGATTTTCGCGCAGAGTGTAGGCGATGCTGCCATCCGTTTCCGAGTTGGCTGTCTCGACCAAGCTATGCTGCGCGATGTGATTGAGCACCGCACGCCCCGCTGCCAGCGAAATCGGATGCGAGCTGTAAGTGAATCCGTGAATGAACGATCCGGAGCCTGAAGCGATCACATCCACTACTTTCTTGGAGATAATCAAAGCTCCCAGCGGCGCATATCCACTAGACAGGCCTTTCGCCGCGACCAAAATATCCGGCGTAACGCTCCAATGGTCCACAGCAAAGTTGCGGCCAGTCCTGCCCATGCCGCTCATCACTTCGTCAGCGATCAGCAGAACTTCCTTACGACGGCAAATTTCCGCGACCTTCTCTAAATATCCCTTGGGGGGAACAACGGCGCCGAGAGTCGCACCACTGACTGGCTCAAGGATTACCGCTGCCACCGTGTCTTCTGAATCCGCAATGACCTGTTCAACCTCGGCCGCGTATTCCTGGCCGCAATTAAAGCAGCCATCGGTGCAGTCGTAGGCGCAGCGGTAACAATAGGGCGTGCTCACGGTCGCGAACTCGCGCAGCATAGGCCGATAAATCTCGCGCCGACGCTTGTTTCGCGATACCGCAACCGCACCCAATGTCGCCCCGTGATAGCTCTGATCCCGGCTTACGATCTGGGTACGCTGGCGCTCACCGATTTCCACCTGATACTGACGGGCCAGCTTCAGTGCAGCCTCAACCGCTTCCGACCCTCCGCTGCAAAAATAAACCGCACCTTCGCGAAAATTGTCGCCGGCAAATTGCAACAACTCGCTGGCGTACTGCTCGGCAATTGGCGTGGTGAACTGGCTTCCATGGATGAACTCCAAACCACGAGCCTGGTCGGTCATTGCAGTCACGATTTCGTTCACGCCATGTCCAATGAAGTTAACAGCGGCCGAACCAGAGAAATCGAGGTACTGCTTCCCATTGGCGTCCCACAAGTAGGCGCCATCGCCGCGCACAGCAGATGGCAAGGACTTGCGGAACGAGCGCCGCAATAGGGCAGAATCCGTCCTATCTTGAAAAACAGCTTGACCCGGCACGTTGGGGATTATCCGGTCTATTGATTCCTAATGTCAAAAAAGAGTTGTAGGGTATCGCCTGATGGCTGTGGGTTGTTGCCTGCAGGTGCTTGTTTTCGCTAAAAGCTAAGAGCTAAAAGCTATCTTCCATGTAGAATCGCCCTGAATGCCGGCCCCTTCCGACACCGAAAAAGTGGCTCCCGTCTCATTTTTTCGCCGCCTCTTCCGCCTTTTTCATCCCTCTCGTGAGCACACTGCCTTCTCCGCGACCGTATTGCTGGTGAGCACGATTCTCCTCTCCCGCATCGTCGGGTTTTTGCGGGACATGTACATCGCCTGGGTATTCGGCGCAACCAAGATCACTGACGCGTACCTCGCCGGCTTCACGATTCCAGACTGGGTAAACTACCTGGTTGCAGGCGGCACAGCCTCAATCACTTTCGTTTCCATCTACACGCGCTTTCTCGCGGAAAAAAGAGAAGACGAAGCGCGCAAAACTTTTTCCGCCGTGATCACGATCATGACCGTGGTCCTCGGGATCGCGGTGATCGCCGCCGAAATATTCGAGCCCCAGCTGAATCGGCTGATGTTCAGCAAATTCGATCCTCAGCAGTTCGCGCTTTGCGTGCACCTCACGCGCATCCTGCTTCCCGCGCAACTGTTCTTCTATGTTGGCGGAGTAGTTTCCGCAGTCCTGCTTTCTCGCCGGATGTTCCTTCTTCCCGCGATCGGCCCAATCGTTTACAACGGCGGAATTATCCTCGGCGGCTTGTTTTTTTCTCGCCGAATCGGCATTTCATCACTCGCCTACGGCGCAGTTGCAGGGGCTTTCGTTGGGATTTTTCTGATCAACGCAATCGGCGCTGCCAAGACCGGAGTTGGATACCGAGTCTCGTTTGATTTCCGGAATCGCGCATTTCTCGAGTGGGTGCGGCTTTCGATCCCACTGATGCTGGGCGTCTCGCTGGTGACCGCCGACGATTGGATTCTGCGCTATTTCGCCTCCGGCAGCTCCGGCGACATCACCCGCTTGAATTACGCGAAACGATTATTCCAGGTGCCCATCGCTGTTTTAGGTCAAGCTGCCAGCCAGGCGTCATTGCCTTTTTTTGCGCGGCTGTTTGGAGAGAAAAAACTTAAGGAATTTGCCGAAAGCGTAAATGCATCCATCTACCGAATCGTTGGCGCTTCCCTGCTCGTCTCGAGCCTGATGGCGGTTAGCGCATTGCCTGTACTGGATTTGGTTTACCGGCGCGGACACTTGCAGTTTGCCGACTCGGAAGCCAATGCAGTTTACTTTTTTTGGTTTTCCATCTCGCTCGTTTTCTGGGCGGCGCAAGGGCTGTACGCTCGTGCTTTTTACGCGGCCGGGAATACCTTGACTCCCATGATCGCGAGCAGCATCATCACGATCGCATCTCTGCCGTTATATTCCGCGCTATATCACTCCTTTTTCGCCGTTGGACTAGTGATCGCATCCGACATCGGAATAGCGGCGAATTGTTTGATAACTGCATTTTTGTTGGATCGGCGCAATCTGGTTCCGGCTCGCGACCTGGAATGGAAGGAAATCGGCAAAGCCCTGCTGGTTTCAATTGTTGCGGGACTCCTGAGTTGGAAAATCGCGCAGCTGGTGAACTTGGCCGGAAGCCGTGTCGCAGATATCAAAGTCCTCGGCCTAATTCTGGCCACCTGGTGTGGCGCAGTTGCGTTCGGTCTCTGGATTACAAAATCGCAACTGCCCGCAGATTTGCGCCGAAAGAGTTAGCTACGCCTGTCCCATTCAAACCTCTCCCATCCCTTGCTAACCCGATATCGTTTGGGCAGTCGAAAGGAAAATGACAATTCCTCGCAACCGGCTTCTACGATCCTTGCTTTTGCTGGCACTATGCGCAACGGGAGTGGCGGCCCAGAACACGCCATCAGCCCAAACTGCCAAACGCGCCACCAGCACCCCCTACAAGGGCGACTTGTCCATCTTCGACTCGCCTGGTCGAGAGCAACGGCTCCACGTTGATCGCGTGATGGACATTCTGGGCCTTGCTCCTGGCAAAGATGTCGCTGACATTGGCGCAGGGTCCGGCTGGTTCACCATCCGGGCAGCACACCGAGTAGCTCCTTCGGGAACGGTGTACGCGGTTGATATCAATCCCGAAGCAATTCATTACATTGATCTGCGAGTAAAAGACCAGAGGGCCAAGAAAGAATCCTTAGCAAACGTAAAGACAATCCTAAGTACGCCAAACGACCCGAAGCTGCCGAAAGGGTCAGTTGACGCCGTGCTGCTATTGAAGACCTACCATGAGGTCGCTGATCCAGTCGCATTGCTGGAGCATCTGCGTCCGGCGCTCAGACCGGGCGCTCATGTGGGAATCATTGATCGAAACGGAGAGGCCGCGAGCCACGGCATCAGCCAAAGGATTGTGGTCGAGGAGGCTGCGCGGGCCGGATACCACCTAGTGGACACGTACGACTTCGTCAAGGACGACGGGATGGACTACTTTCTGGTGTTCACCAAATAAAAACAGGCACCCTTTCGGATGCCTGTTTCACCAGTTGAGATCAGAACGCTTACGCGCGAGCTGCAACTGCCTCGTTGCTTGAAACCGCCGCCGGCTTGTCTTCGCCGTTGGCCTTCGGGGCCTGTCCGGCTTTGCGGATGTCGATTCCGCCCTTGAAGAATGCACCGTCTTCGATGGAAATGCGCGCTGCAACAACGTCGCCGGTGAGCGAACCGTCGCTGCGAATATCCACGCGGTCGCTGGCGGTCAGGTTGCCGCGAACTTTTCCGAGAACAACAATCTCGCGGGCATTGATGTTGGCTGCGACAACGCCGTTGCGTCCTACTGTGACGCGATTGCCGGCAAGATTGATCGAGCCTTCGACGCGGCCATCAATATAAAGCGACTCGGAACCTGTGACTTCACCCTTAATGACAAGAGACTTCCCGATGGTAGCCTGGTCGGCAGTGCTGGCGGCAACGGGTCGCGGAGCACTGCTGGCGGCCGTTTCCGTTACCGCAGGAGCGCTCGGCGCTGAAGGAGAAATACGCTCCGGCTCGGTCGGACGACCTGGCGCCGTGGGCTGATTAGTAGGCTTCCACATGTGAGAAGAAATCCTTTCCTAGAGGGAAAATTGTTTTGGGGACCGAATTCACGCTTCGGTGGCCATAGAAATTCTACTCTCCAGCGGTGCCAATGTATTGTGGAAAATAGGAATACTTTGTGCATTTCCGGGTTCTGGCGTGGATTTCCGGGGAGTACTTGAGGGCAAAGCCTTAGAAAGCGCCGGATTCGGATATCCTTAACTTTAAAAGCTTTGAACCGCACAGGTCGCCGAGTACGCAAAGAAGAGAATTGAAAGACGTTTTCTCGCGGACTCCGCGTGCTCGGCGGTGACAAGGTTTTGCTAGCAGCTAGAAGCTTAGGGGCTAACAGCTGGTTTTCATGCTCTCCGATTCCATCATTCTGAAAAAGATCCAACGCCAGCCCAAGCAGACTGCGGGGTACAAGCAGCTCGTGCGTGAACTGGGACTTCACGGCGATCAACGGAAGGAATTGTCGGGACGGCTGCAGAAGCTGGTCTCTCGCGGCGAGCTTGTTGTCACCGACTCGGAGCGCTATGCCATTCCTCAGGCTGCGGCCGGAAAGAATCTGATCGCAGGCAAGTTGAGTCTCCATCGCGACGGCTTCGGATTTGTGATCCCAGATCTCTCCTCCCGCGCACCCAATCTCAAATCGAGTCTTTCAGGGGACATTTTTATTCCGCCACCAGCCGTGGGATCGGCGATGCATGGCGATCACGTGCTCGCCGAAATCACCGTTTTCCGCAACGAGGGTCGCGCCGAGGGACGCGTTGTGCGCTCGCTCAATCGCGCTCACCCCACGGTTGTAGGAATTTTCCATCGCGGTGCGCGGAATAACTATGTCACTCCAATAGACCAGAAGATCTCACAGGAAATCGTGATCCCGCACGGGATGGAATATCCGGAAACCCGGTCGTCCGTCGTCCGTCCGTCCTCCGCTAGAGTTTCTGATGGCGCGCGGGGTATTCAGCAGGCACCGGAACGGTCAGCTTCGCGCGGGACCAACGACCAACGAGCAACGACGGCTTCCAAGCATCGCGTTCTCGGCAAGGAAGCCACCCGGCACGATGACTGGGCCGACCTCGAAAACGTAGTCGTGGATGTCGAGATCACTGACTGGCCCACGGCAACGCAGAACCCACGCGGCCGCGTAGTCGAAATCCTGGGTTTGGAAGACGACTTCGGTGTAGATGTCGAAATCATCATCCGCAAATTCCACCTGCCGCACCGCTTTCCAGAAGAAGTTTTATCTGAGGCCGAAGCCATCGAGCCGGCTATCCCATCAGCGGAACTCCCGCGGCGCGACTTTCGCGATCTCCCAATCGTCACCATTGATGGCGAAACCGCGCGTGACTTCGATGACGCCGTGCTGGTTACACGTATTGAGAACGGCAACTTCGAGCTACAAGTTCATATCGCTGATGTCGCCCAGTACGTCACGCCAGATTCAGCCTTGGACCGGGAGGCTCGCCTGCGCGGCACTAGTGTGTATTTCCCAGACCGCGCCGTCCCCATGCTGCCGCTCGAGCTTTCAACGGACATTTGCAGCTTGCGCCCACAGGTAGATCGCCTGGTCATGTCTTGCATCATGGAGGTTGACCATCGTGGCGAGATCGTAGGATATGAGATTTGCCCAGGCGTAATCCGCTCCGCCGAACGCATGACATACACGTCGGTAAACGCCGTCCTCGAAGGTGATGAATCGGAGCGCAATCGGTATTCGGCGCTGGTGCAGAATTTCGAATTGATGCGGGAACTGCAGGCGATTCTCAATCGCAAACGCGAACGCCGCGGTTCGATTGATTTTGATCTCCCCGAGCCAATAATCGAGTTTGATGAGCTCGGATTGATGCGAAGCATTACCAAATCTGAGCGGAACATCGCGCACCGGATTATCGAAGAGTTCATGCTTTCGGCGAACGAGTGCGTAGCCGGATATCTCGAGGGCAAGGGCATTCCTTCTTTGTATCGAATTCACGAAAAGCCCGATGCCAAGCGCGTTTACGACTTCGAAGTCATCGCCGCTACATTTGGCTATTCACTCGGAG